>JBAYTZ010000002.1:300000-427703 GCA_041675285.1 Candidatus Delongbacteria bacterium | reverse complement strand
TCGCAAGGGCCTGCGTGATCGCCGCCGTCAGCGTCGTCTTGCCGTGGTCCACGTGACCAATCGTCCCGACGTTCACGTGGGGCTTGGTCCGCTCGAATTTTGCCTTGGCCATTGGATCACTCCTACCTGATGTCTGAACTCATGCGGCCCACGCCGCCGTCGCCCCTGCGGACGACTCCTCCCGGCCCGGGCATCCACGCACACCACTCCGGGCGGCGCAAACGCCGTGCATGCCCTCCCCAATCCGGGAAGGCAGGTCAGATCCGACGCCACAACGGCGGCCGGACGATGTCCCACACTGTGAGTCGTTCGGTCAGGAACGCGAGCCCGGAGTCACCAGCCTACCGGCTGTTCTTCTCCAGGATCTTCTCCGCCAGACTCGCCGGAACCTGCATGTAATGCGAGAATTCCATGGAGAAGACGGCCCGTCCCTGCGTGATCGAACGGAGGGTAGTGGCGTAGCCGAACATCTCGGCCAGTGGAACGTTAGCGCGCACGACTTGCGCATCGCGGCGGGGTTCGATCCCGCTGATGCGTCCCCGACGGGAATTGATGTTTCCCATCACGTCGCCCATGTAATCATCATGGACGACCACCTCCACGCGCATAATTGGTTCCATGAGGACGGGGGCGGCCTTGTTGGCAGCCTCCTTGAAAGCCATGGAGCCGGCGATCTTGAAGGCCATCTCGCTGGAGTCCACGTCATGGAAGCCACCGTCGTAGAGGGTGACCTTGACGTCCTCCATCGGATAACCGGCCAGAACACCGTTCTTCATGGCCTCCTGGATTCCGTGCGAAGTCGGATTGATGTACTCCCGCGGAATCACACCACCCACAATCTTGTCTTCGAAAGTATACCCGGTTCCCGGCTCCCCCGGCTCCACGCGGATGACCACGTGGGCGAACTGCCCGTGGCCGCCCGTCTGCCGGACGAAGCGCATGTTGCTCTCGGCGGACTTCGTGATGGATTCCTTGTAGGCCACCATCGGGGCGCCCACGTTGGCTTCCACCTTGAATTCCTTCTTCATCCGGTCGATGAGGATTTCCAGATGCAACTCGCCCATGCCGGCGATGGTGGTCTGGCCCGTGTCCTTGTCCGTGCGGACCTGGAAGGTGGGATCCTCTTCGGAGAGCTTCTCCAGAGCCGTGGACAGCTTGTCCTGGTCGGCCTTGGACTTGGGCTCGATGGCGATGGCGATCACCGGTTCGGGGAAGGTGATCTGCTCCAGCACCACCGGGTGATTGATGTCGCAGAGCGTGTCACCCGTGCGGACCTTCTTCAGCCCGATGACGGCGGCGATGTCGCCCGCGTGCACTTCCTCGATGTCTTCGCGCTTGTTGGCGGACATCTGCAGCAGGCGGCCGATGCGCTCCTTCTTGTCCGTGCCCGTGTTCAGCACGCCGTCGCCCGTGGCGACCTTGCCGCTGTAGACGCGGAAGTAGGTCAGCTTGCCCACGAAGGGATCGGTCTGGATCTTGAAGGCCAGCGCGGCGAAGGGTTCGTCCAGCGCGCAGCGACGCTCCACCTGGACGTCGGTGCCGGGCTTGTGGCCGAACACCGTGGGCACGTCCAGCGGGCTGGGCAGATAGTCGCAGACACAGTCCAGCAGACGCTGCACGCCCTTGTTCTTGAAGGCGCTCCCGCACAAGACGGGGACGATGGACAGGTCGATGGTGGCCTTGCGGACGGCCGCCTGGACCTCGGCCACCGGGATCTCGACGCCGTCCAGGAATTTCTCCATTAGATGGTCGTCGTAGTCGGACACGGCTTCCAGCATCTTCTCGCGGTATTCGCGGGCCTGGGCCAGCATGTCCGCCGGAATGTCGGCCTCCACAAACAGCGAGCCCAGGGACTGCTCGTTGTAGAGGACGGCCCGCATGGTGATCAGGTCGATCAGGCCCGTGAACAGGTCGCCGGCGCCGATGGGGATCTGCAGTGGCACGGGATTGGCGCCCAGCCGGTTGCGCATGCCTTCCATCACGGCGTAGAAGTCCGCGCCGGTCCGGTCCATCTTGTTCACGAAGGCCAGGCGCGGCACGCGGTACTTGTCCGCCTGGCGCCACACCGTCTCGGACTGGGGCTCCACGCCGCCCACCGCGCAGAACAAGGCCACGGCCCCGTCCAGGATGCGCAGGCTGCGCTCCACCTCAGCGGTGAAGTCCACGTGGCCCGGAGTGTCGATGATGTTGATGTGGTGCTCGTTCCAGCTGGTGGAAATGGAGGCCGAGGTGATGGTGATCCCCCGGGCACGCTCCTGCTCCATCCAATCCATCACCGCCGCGCCGTCATGGACCTCACCCATCCGATGCACCTTGCCCGTATAGTACAGGATGCGCTCGGTGGTCGTGGTCTTGCCCGCATCGATGTGGGCCATGATCCCGATGTTTCGGGTTTTCAACAGCGTTTCGGTGAAGCTCATCGGTCTGGAACGATTCCTTTCTGGTCCAGTGGACTAGAGACTACCAGCGGAAGTGGGCGAAGGCCTTGTTGGCCTCGGCCATCTTGTGCACATCTTCGCGCTTCTTGAAGGAGTTGCCTTCCTTCTTGTAGGCGGCCATCAGTTCCCCCGCCAGGCGCTCGGCGAAGGTCTTCTCGCTGCGGTTGCGCGAGTAGGTGATGATCCAGCGGATGGCCAGGGCCGTCTTCCGCTTGGGACGCACCTCCACGGGCACCTGGTAGGTGGAGCCGCCCACGCGGCGGGACCGCACTTCCAGCAGCGGCTCGACGGTGCGCACGGCGCGCTCGAAGACCTCGAGGCCGCCCTTGTCCATTTTGCCGTCCACAATCTCCACGGCGCGATAGAACTCGCGCTCGGCCACGGCCTTTTCGCCGCCCTTCATCATGCTGTTGATGAAGCGGGCCGCCAGTTGGGAATGGAACTTCGGATCCGGGAGATTCACGCGCTCCGGCGCACGACGTCTACGCATGGGAGATACCTGCCCTGTTGCTTACTTCTTGCCTTTGCCCTTGGCCGGTGCCTGGCCTTCCTTCGGCTTCTTGGTGCCGTATTTGGAGCGGCCCTGGTTGCGGCCGTCCACACCCGAGGCGTCCAGCGCCCCGCGGATGATGTGGTAGCGGACGCCGGGCAGATCCTTGACACGGCCGCCCCGCACCAGCACGATGCTGTGCTCCTGCAGGTTGTGGCCTTCGCCGGGGATATAGGCCGTGACCTCGAAACCGCTGGTCAGGCGCACGCGGGCGATCTTCCGCATGGCCGAGTTCGGCTTCTTCGGGGTCGTGGTGCGCACCTGGGTGCAGACGCCACGGCGCTGGGGACAACGCTTCAGCGCGGGGCTGTTCTGCTTGTCGACCAGCTTTTCGCGGCCCATTCGGACCAATTGGCTGATGGTCGGCACATTTCCTCCGAAATTTGCAAGACGACCAATTAAGCGTTCGCTCTCCACGAGCGCAAGGGCAAGTGTGGGAAAAATCCTTGTGCCTGCTCAGTTTTCACCGAACGGGGAGGATGATCGCAGATTGTTCGGTATAGATTTGAAGGCATTGGCAACAATTTCGCCCCATCCACACCAACGTGACTCCGATTCCCAGACGCGGGCGGGTCGCGCAACCAGACCTGATTCGCTGCGCCGTGCGAGATGGAAGTGCCCGGCCCATCCGTCAACCCATGCGTTCCTGTCACGCAGTGCGCTTGACGGCGGCAGCAGTCAACCCGGGTTTGGAATATCTCCGAATACTACGCTGGGGATGTCCGCACGTCGTGTCCCCTTGGCCCGAGGTCCCCATGCGCTGTTGGATCTGCCTGTTCATGCTCACCCTGCGCCTCCAGGCTGCCCTGCTGCACGTCCCCGCCGACCACGCCACAATCCAGGCTGCCATTGACGTCGCCGCGGATGGCGACACCGTGCACGTGGCGCCAGGTACGTACAACGGGCTGCTGACGATTCCCGACCGCAACCTGAGTCTCGTCTCCGACGATTTTTTCACAGGGGATAGTCTAGCTATCGATTCTACGATCCTCGACGGGCAGTGGCAGGGATCTTTGATCACCGTGCAGACGCGAGGGGACAGGGTCTTCCGACTGGAAGGGGTAACTCTGAAAAAGGGGAAGGGGTCAGAGACACAACCCTATCGAGGTGGTGCGATCTATCTGCGAGACAGCTCAAATGCTACGATTCGCCACGTCGTCTTTAGAGAAAATAGAGGTCCACATGCCGGCGCTTTGTTACGATCTGATAGCGGTTTACGATTAGGTAGAATTGTTTTGGAAGACATACGCGGGCATTTGTATCGTCGGCAGCAGGACCCGGAAACGTCAAATGATATGATTCACTTATTGGGTGCTGAATCAGTTGTTTGCTCAAAATTGCGCTTCCTCCCTAGTGAATATCCATCGGACGTTATTGCTATTGGCGCAGATTCAGTAATCGTGCATGACGTGGTGGTTTCATCACAACATAGTATTGGAACATGTATTGAGATTGGCGCCTTTATCTGTGACATAGATTCCGTATTTGTCTCAGATTGTCATTCTCAGGAAAATACGGTTCTAATGATCAATACGGCGTTAGGGGAGCAAAGCGTCCTGGCGGTTTCCCATCTGATGGTCGACCGCTGTACGAATGAGAAACGGTACGAAGTCAGTTCTTTGGGATTGATTGTGGATTTATCCTCGGATACGCTTCGAGTGGATCATATGTCCGTTACCAACTGCTACGGTGCGTCAGACAAATTGGTCCGAATCAATGCAGCCGCTTGGGGCACCGTGCGTCACCTCCTGGTCGAGGACAATGAATGTGGTTCCCCCTCGCAGGGCGAGGAATCCATGTGCCAGCTGAATTGTTCGGGCCATATTGTGGACTCGGAGCGATGCAGTTTTGAAGATGTCCTCATCCAACGAAATCTCTCCCATGTATATCCCATGACCTGGAGTGGACAACCACAGGTACGAAGCTACGGATATGGGTTGGCACTGAATACAACAGCAGGGTTACGCCGGAACATAGAAGACAATTTTTACCGGCGCATGATTATCCAAAACAACGTAGTACATGATCATGACGATTACGATAACCCCAACAGTCTCCGCGAAGCCAATCGAGGACGTGCATTTTATTTATGGGTGGATAATACCCAAATTCGCAAGCAAGTCCTTATAGAAGACTGCATTCTTCGTGGAAATCGCCAAATCAACACCATCCCGGAGTCCTTTTCAGGAGATCCAGTCTTAGATGGATTTTGCGTAGGGAGTACTTTGGAAGTGTATGGAGGCCATTATTCGTTCCGACCCCCCAAGATCTGGCTGCGCAATGTCCTCGTGGAAGACAACGACGATGGCGGCATCTTCCTGTACGGGGGGTCGAGTTATGACGCCCAGAACATCAGCGTTCGTAACACGTCACGAATGGGCATGCTGTGCCTGGCGGATACCTTAGTCTTGGCTAATGTGGTGGTGGAAGGCGTGGAGTCCTGGGAGGCCCATTTCACATATCCATATGTGGATGATCATCCGACATGGCAGGGTGTTCTCACACTCTTGGGAGGTCCAGCCAGCAAGCTGAGTAACATCAGTTTGCTCAATAACCACACAGAATTCTTGTTCAGTACCTATGACAACACAAGACCGCAGCTGACCTTGCAGAATTCCATTCTATCGGGAAACGGCTGTCGGTACTTCGTCGACCCCTACACCGATAGCACGGACTTTCAGCCACCTCTCTTCTCCTACTGCCTGCTGCCTTCTTGGTACTCGGGGGATCATAATCTCTACGGCCAAAATCCCTTGTTTGATGCGGAGCTGGGGCCGCCCTATCTCAGCGCGGAATCTCCCTGCGTGGATGCTGGCAACTCAGCAGTGGAATGGAACGATCCTGAGGATTCAACTCAACCTGGCTTCCCGCTCTGGCCAAGTCTGGGCACCCTGCGCAATGACATGGGCTATACGGGTGGACCGCAAGCTGCCGCCATTGACACGGGCTGGGTGGCCGTCCAGCGCCCGAAGCCCCAGCCGGGACGGCCCGCGAGCTTCACGCTGGGCAATCCTTATCCCAATCCGTTCAACCCGGTCTCACTCATTCCCTATTCGCTGGACCGCCCACGCCATGTGCGGTTGGTCGTGCACAATCTGCTGGGTCAGGAAGTGGCCGTGCTGGTGGACGATATCGTACCGGCTGGTACGCACACGGCGCAGTTCGGCACGTGGCGTCTAGCCAGCGGTACCTACCTGGTCACGCTGGAGACGGGCGGGCGGCAAGAAACACGCAGCGTCACCCTGTTGCGCTGACCTTCCGTCGGCAGCTCACCACAGAGTCACAGAGGCACAGAGGCCAGATAGGTCTTGGCTTGGGTTGTGCGTGATACGTCCGAGATTCCACTCGCGCACGAAGACTTGAAGGCTTGAAGGCGGGCTGACTGTGGAGATAGAACGACCCCCATCCCATCGCGCCCCGGCGTTACCGGGTCGCGCCTTCCCCATGCCCACGCTCGCGTGGGCCCGGGGCAGCGAGGGAAGGGAATTGGCTTCGCCTCGCACATGCCATGGGATCCCAGCTTTCGCTGGGATGACAGTCACTTTGCCATGGGATCCCCCGGTCGAGCCGGGGGATGACGAAATGGTTCAGTGAGGTGAAGCCCGCAGGGCTGAACCAGAAAATGGGTGAAGCCATCAGGCGAACCAACTACACGGAGCAAGGAAGGCCAAACTGCGGCTAGCGGAAGGCCACCGCGAGGTGGCCTGACTCTAGCCGTTGAGAAAAAGCGCCTCTTTGGCTCCACCTTTCTGGCGCAAGCAGAAAGGTGGAAAACATGGCGCCGCAGCTACTGCCAGGCTTCCTGTTTGCTTCTTGACGCCCCTCATTCGATCTTGGGCGGCCCTCTCACTAGGGAGCGCGAAACGCCAAACCGCAGGAGCTTCGACATGAAGGATATCCTCGCCAAACTGGGCATCGAGGACGTGAACCAGGGCGCCAGCACGGGATCATGGATCCCCTGCAAGGGCAGCCTGCTGGAGTCGGTTTCCCCCATCGACGGCAAGGTGCTGGCCAAGGTCCAGCAGTGCGAGATGGGCGAGTACGAGCAGGTCATGCAGACCGCCGCCAAGGCCTTCATCGAGTGGCGCATGTGGCCGGCCCCCAAGCGCGGCGAGATCGTCCGCCAGCTGGGCGAAGAGCTGCGCGCCCACAAGGAGGAGCTGGCCGCCCTGGTGACCATGGAAATGGGCAAGGTGATCCAGGAAGGCCGCGGCGAAGTGCAGGAGATGATCGACATCTGCGACTTCGCCACGGGCATGAGCCGCCAGCTCTACGGCGTGACCACCCACAGCGAGCGCGCCCGCCATCGAATGTTCGAGCAGTGGCACCCGCTGGGCATCGTGGGCGTGATCTCGGCCTTCAACTTCCCCGTGGCCGTCTGGTCCTGGAACACCACCCTGGCCCTGATCTGCGGCGACGTGGTGGTCTGGAAGCCCTCCAGCAAGACCCCGCTCACCGCCGTGGCCTGCCAGACCATCGCCGCCCGCGTGCTCAAGCGCAACGGCGTGCCCGAAGGCGTCTGCAGCCTGATCATCGGCAAGGGCTCCAGCGTGGGCGACGCCCTGGTGCGCGACGCGCGCGTGCCGCTGATCTCCGCCACCGGCTCCACGCCCATGGGCAAGCGCCTGGCGGGCATCGTGGGCGAGCGCCTAGGCCACACCATCCTCGAGCTGGGCGGCAACAACGCGATCATCGTGACGCCCCACGCCGACCTGAGCCTGGCCATCCCCAACATCGCCTTCGGCGCCATCGGCACCGCCGGCCAGCGCTGCACGTCCACGCGCCGGATCATCGTCCACGAGTCGCTGGCCGATACGCTGGTCCAAAAGCTGGCCGCCGCCTACAAGACGGTGCGGATCGGCAACCCGCTGGAGGAAGGCGTGCTGATGGGCCCGCTGGTGGACACGGGCGCCGTCAAGGACTTGCAGGATGCCATCGCCAAGGTGAAGGCCCAGGGCGGGGAGATGGTCTGCGGCGGCGAAGTGCTGAGCGGGCCGGGCTACGAGAGCGGCGCCTACGTCACGCCGGCCATCGCCAAGGTGCGCAACGAAATGGAGATCGTCCAGGACGAGACCTTCGCGCCCCTGCTCTACATCATCACTTACCAGGGTGGAATCGAGGACGCCATCGCGCTGCAGAACGGCGTGCCCCAGGGCCTGTCCAGCAGCATCTTCACCAACCACTTCCTCGAGAGCGAGACCTTCCTGTCCGCCATGGGCAGCGACTGCGGCATCGCCAACGTCAACCTGGGCACCTCGGGCGCCGAGATCGGCCTGGCCTTCGGTGGCGAGAAGGACACGGGCGGCGGGCGCGAGTCCGGCAGCGACGTGTGGAAGTACTACATGCGCCGGCAGTCCAACACGCTGAACTGGTCGGGCAAGACGGCCTTCGCCCAGGGCATCCACTTCGAGATGTAAGCCCTGCGACGCTTCGACATGAAAAGAGCCCGGCTGTCCGGGCTCTTTTTTTGCTTGGGATGCGCCCGGGGTCTCCTGCGCTGGGCCGCAGCGGGCGAATGGAAAGGGTCAGAGAACGCCCTGCCAGCCGGTTTCCAGGACCAGAGCCAGCGAGGGCGGGCCCCACTCCGGCAGAAAGAAGGCGCTCTCCAGGAAGAGCGTGTCCTCCAGGGCCGCCGGAGCCGCCCCGTTCAAGCGATCGCCGCCCTGCTCGTGGCGCCAGCGCAACCGGCGCAACTCCCGCGGGGCGCCGGGGTTCTCGTGCACCCACCACGCCCAGCGCTCCTGCCGCCGGGCGGAGGCCAACTCCTGCCGGCGCAGCTGCTGCAGGCGCTGGTGGGAGCGCTGCAGCTGATCCGGCGACAAGGCCCGCTCGCGCAGCAGTCCCTCCGCCACCCCCACGGTCCAGCGCAGGTCCTCCGGCAGCAGCTCCACCACGGGTTCCAGCCGGCTCAGCGCCCGGCCCCGCTCCGTCATGGCGCGATGAGCCGCGTGCAGGTGGCGCAAGAAGCGGCAGAGGTCGTCGGAGAGCTGGTAGGCGCTCAGGCGCAGGACAGGCAGCCGGCGCTCGGGCAGCCAGGCGCAGAAGTCCAGTTCGAATTTTCCCGGGCGATCCTGCAGATCCAGCAGGCGCGAGGTGCGCAGCCGGGTCAGGGTGTCGTCCACCGCGGGTTCCGCCACAGCCAGCCACTCCTGCAGGTCGGCCAGCACCTGTTCGGGCTCCGCGCCAGCGGTGTCCTCCTCGGGCGTGCAGGAGGCCAGCGCGTCCCAGGGGGCCAGCGTCGACTCCTCCCCGGGGCTCTCCTCGCCCGGCCAGGGCTCGCGGCCCAGCAGGGCCAGATAGCCGTTCCAGTCCTGGCAGCCGGCGTTGCGGGCCACCTGCTCGCGCAGGGCCAGGGTCTCGTCCAGCAGGTCTTCCAGTTCGGGGCGCAGAGTCGCCAACCCCGCCGCCCGGGCTTCCCAGACCCGCCGCCGGGTGAGCGGGTCGCCGCTCTTCAACTGGTGGCGCAGCTCGGGCAGCGACGCGGGCCGTCCCACCCACTGCACGTTGAGATTGCCCATCAGCTGGATGTACTCGAGCTGCAACTCCTGCAGACGCTCCAGCAGCGCCAGATTGGACTCCATCCAGCAGCGCTGCCGAACCAGCAGCGGGCCCTCCACCGCCGCGCGCAAGGCGTCCGGCAGGCGGTCGCGGGCCGGCGAGGCCAGGTAGTGTCCGTCCAGCCGGTGGTCCAGCTCCGTGCGCGCGGCCCCCAGGTCTTGATGCAGTCCGTTCAACCACTCGCGGCGCGAGGGATCCGCCACCTGGTCGCCGTGGTCCAGTCGGGCCAACAGCAGGGTCTCGCGCAGGCAGGCCTCATACTCGTGACGGCGCTGGATCCACTCCAGCAGGGCCGGAGCGCCCGCCACCTCCGTGTCCAGCAGGCTGCGCCCGTAGGCCAGAGCCGCGCGGATGTGGTGAAAGGCCAGATCCTCCGGCACCCACTGGCGGGCCGGCCGGGGCAGTCGCCGCAGGTGGTTCATGGGGCGGGCTCCAGCACCGGCTCGCCGCCGCTCCAGAGGGCCTGCACGCGCAGCCCGGCCAGCTGCTCGAGGGAACTCTCCAGCGGGTCCTGCTCCCAGAGCAGCAGATCGGCGTGGGCGCCCAGGGTCAGGCAGCCCAACTCCTCGCCCCAGCCCGCGGCGTGGGCGGCGTCCCACGTCATGCCGCGCAGCAATTCGGGCAGGCTGAGCGCCTCCTCCGTGCCGATCAGGCGCTGGCCCGAGCGGCTGAGGCGCGTCAGGCCGTGCACGAAGTTGAAGCGCGGATCCAGGGGCTCCACGGGCCAGTCGGTGCCGATGGGCAGCGGCAGACCGGCCTCCAGCAGCGAGCGCCAGGGGAAGGCGCGGGCCACGCTGGCCGGTCCCAAGCGCGTGGAAAAACCATCCTGATCGGTGGAGCAATGCAGAGGCTGGATGCTGGGCAGGATCTCCAGGCGGCGGAAGCGCTCCAGATCCGCGGGCCGGATGAACTGGGCGTGCTCGATGCGGTGGCGCCAACCCCGGGTGGGCAGACCCTCACGCCCCAGCTCGGCGAAGAAGTCCAACACGCGGGCCACCGCCAGATCGCCGATGGCGTGGACGGCCAGCCGCCAGCCGCGCTCCAGACCCAGGCGCATCCAGTGCAGCAGATCTTCGGGCGCCGCCACCAGGGTGCCGCGCCGTCCGTCCAGATAGGGTTCGTCCAGCGCCGCCGAGCATGAGCCCAGCGCGCCGTCGGCGAAGAGCTTGAGGGTGTCCACCCGCAGGCGCGGGCTGAAGAAGGGCTCCAACTCGAGAGTGTCAGGATTCAGGTTGCCGTCGTTGCGCCAGCCCTGGATGCGCAGGCGCAATCGATCCTCCGCCTCCAACTGCTGGAACAGGGGCAGGTCCGCCCGTCGCAGGTTGTCGCCCACCCCCGTGATGCCGTACTGGTGGGCGTGGCGCTGGGCGGCCAGGATAAAGGCCCGGCGCTCGGCGTCGCCCGCGGCGGGGATCACGGGCCGCACCCAGAGCGCGGCGTTCTCGCGCAACAGGCCCGTGGGCCGGCCCGCGGCGTCGCGCTCCACTTCGCCCCCGGGGGGATCCGGCCGACCCTCCACGCCGATCAGGGCCAAGGCGCTGGAATTGCAGAGACAGGAGTGCAGGTCGTGGGTATCCAGGCAGAGGGGAACGGCGCCCGTGGCCTCGTCCAGCTCCGCCAGGGTGGGCACCAGGGCGCCGGGCTGCAAGCCCTGGCCCAGCACCCAGCCGGCGCGCCGGTCGGGGGCCTGATCCACCGCGGCCGCCCGCCGGGCGATCTCCTGCAGCAGGTCGGCGCGCGTGCCGTGCCGTGAGGCGTCCAGGCGCACCAGGGCCTCGCCGCCGAAGACCAGATGCACGTGGGCGTCGTAGATGCCCGGCATCAGCAGGCGGCCGGCGCAGTCCACGCGGCGGGCGGGTCCGCCGGGCTCCAGCCCGGCGGACCCCAGCCGGGCGATGCGTCCGCCTTCCATCAGCAGCGAACCCGCGCGCAGCATGCCGCTGCGCGGATCGTAAAGACGGGCGTTGTGCAAAAGCGTGCGCATGGAGGCTCCGCGTTGAGGCGACCCCGCTGGACGCAGGATGGGCCGGGCCGGCCACCGGGGTTGTGGCCGACGCTAGGCTGTTTCCCGCACGAAATCCGGTCGACGAATCCGCTCGATGGCCCGGGCCTTGCGCGTGGCCGTGTCCAAGGTCAGCAACACGCCTTCCAGCTGGGCGGGCCCTTCCACCGACTCGTACTTCTGGGGCGTCTGCAGCAGGAAGCGGCGCAGCGCCACCTCGGTCTTCATGCCGATCACGCCCTCATGGCAGCCTGTCATTCCAGCATCCGTCAGGAAGGCCGTGCCGCCGGGCAGCAGCCGTTCGTCGGCGCTCTGCACGTGGGTGTGCGTGCCCACCACCGCCGCCACCCGGCCGTCCAGGTAGCGGGCCAAGGCGATCTTCTCCGCGCTGGCTTCAGCGTGCACGTCCACCAGGATCAAGGGCGGCTGGGTGCGCTCGGCCATCCGGGCCAGCGCCGCCAGTTCCTCGTCCATCCGCCGGAAGGGACAATCGATGGGCGACATGAACACGCGGCCCTGGACGTTCATCACCACCAGGGGCGGCAGATCGGGCGCCATGTGCGCCGTCCAGCCGCAGCCGGCCAGCGGCGAGGCCCACTTGGTCCCCTCCGGATCGGAGATGCGCGGGTAATTGAGCGGCCGCAGCAGCCCGGGCTCGTTCTTCAGCAGGTTGTGGATCTGGAAGCGATCCCAGGTGTGGTTGCCGCCCGTGAAGACCCGGACGCCCGCCGTCCGCAGCCGCTTGAGGATCTCCGCGCTGACGCTCTTGCCCTCCCAGGCGTTCTCCACGTTGGCCACGCAGAGATCCACCCCGTGCTCGTGCAGCAGGTTGGGCAGCTCGCGTTCCACGGCCTTCAGCCCGGACTCCCCCACCACGTCGCCGACAAACAGGATGCGCGCCAGAGCCTTCATCACTTGGCCGTGCCGATGCTGCGGAACTCGCGCACCACGGTGACCCGAATCTGCCCCGGGTAGAGGATGCGGCGCTGGATCTCCTCGGCGATCTCCGTGGCCAGCAGGTCCAGCTGATCCTCCGGCAATTCGGCGGGATTCACCACCACGCGCAGCTCGCGGCCGGCCTGCAGGACGAAGGCGCTGTCCACGCCCACGAAGCCGTTGGCCACGTCCTCGATCTGCGTGAGCCGCTGGATGTAGCGGCCCATGTGCTCGCCGCGGATGCCCGGCCGGCTGAGGCTGACCTTGTTGGCCACGTGGATCAGCGTCGCCATCAGCGAGCGCGTGCCCGCGTCGGCCTCCTGGAAGCGGATGGCCTCCTCGATGTCGGTCTTCTCGCCGTACTTGCGCACCAGATCCGCGCCCAGCGAGCAGGAGTCCGCCTCGGTGTAGCCGTCCACGGCCCGGCCGATGTCATGCAACAGGCCGGCGCGTCGCACGCGTCGGCTGTCCACCTGCAGCTCGGCCGCCAGGATCCCCGCGATGCTGGCCACTTCCTTGGAATGGGCCAGGATGTTCTGGCCCTGGGTGTTCTTGAACGAAAGCAGGCCCAAGTGCCGGATCAGTTCCTGCTGCAGGCCGTGCACGCCCAGGTCCAGCATGGCTTGTTCGCCGATCTGCAGGATGGTCTGGGCCATATCCTCGCGGACGCGCTCCACCACTTCCTCGATGCGGGCCGGATGGATCCGGCCGTCGTTGATCAGGGAGGCCAGGGTGATGCGGGCGATTTCCCGCCGCAGGGGATCGAAACTGGAGAGCAGGACCGTGCGCGGCGTGTCGTCCACCAGCAGTTCCACCCCCGTCACCGCCTCGAAGGAGCGGATGTTGCGCCCCTCGCGCCCGATGATCCGGCCCTTGATCTCGTCGGAGGGCAGCTCGAAGACCGTCACGGTGGACTGCGCGCTGTGCTCCACGGCCGTGCGCTCCATGGCGTTGACCAGGATGCGGCGGGATTCCTGCGAGGCGTAGAGGCGGGCCTGTTCGCGGATTTCGTTGAAGTGCTGGGCCGCCTCCGACTGGACCTTGTGCTCCAGGTTGCGAAAGAGCTGGGCCCGCGCCTCCTCGGTGGTCAGCCGCGCGATGCTCTCCAGCTTCTCGTTCTGCTGCTCGACGATCTCCTCGGCGCGCTTGCGGGCTTTCTCCAACCGCTCGCCCTGGGCTTCGATCAGCTGCTCGCGATGCTTGAGATCCACCTCTTTCGTGTTGAGGTGCTCGCGCTTCTTCTCCACCGTGAGTTCCTTCTCGCGGAGCTGGTTCTCGCGCTCCTTGAGCTGATCCTCCCGCCGCTGCTTCTTCTCCTCCAGCTTCTCCAGTTCGCGGCTCAGACTCTCTTCGGCCTCCAGCCGCGCCTCGTGGGCCAGGGTCTCCGCCTCGGCGCGCGCGCCCCGCAGCAGGTCCTCCGCTTCACGCAGCCGCAGCTGATAGTGGGAATTCGCGCCGCGCAGGGCCAAGCGGAAGCCAACGAGCACTCCGGCTCCCAGCGCAAGCAGGCCAATCAACAGAGTGAGAAGAATGGTCATCGGACATCCCTGGATTGAGGGATGACGGTCATGGTCTGATGAGGGAAAAGAGCCCCTGCGAGTGGTCCATACAAAAGAAACCTCTATACGTCACGGTGGGTGCCCGCCTGAATGCGTCTGGAATCCGCCGGTCCCGAAGGACTCCTCACCGAAGTGAGGCACGGCCTGTCATCGGCACTCGTGAGAGACAAGCTCCCATGGTCATTCTTATACGGTTCTTTTATAAAGGTTGGCACCCGCAGGGGCATTCTTGTGAAAGAACGCCCGCCGCGTCTCAAACGCCGCCGGCCTCCTTGGTCATCAAGTGATTCTCGATCCGCTTGCTTAGAACATCCAATGCGCCGGCGTCCCGGCCGCCCTCGAGTTCCCGTCCCAGCAGTTCCCCCGCCAGGTTCAGGGCCACCAGGGCCGCCACAATGGCCGGCTCGCGATGCGTCGCGCCGTGGGCGACCTGATCCATGCGCTGGCGCACCAGCAACACGGCGGCATCCAGGTCCATGTCGGACAACTCAGTCCGCAAGGGCACCCGGATCCCATGCAAGGTCACGGTTCGACTGACACTCATGTTGTTTCGCTCGCGGGATTCGGTCCCGTCATCTATGGCCACGACCCGCATCCGGGTCTGTTCAGATCTCCAGGGTCTCGAGCAAGGCCTGCAGCCGACGCCGGGCCTCGTCCAGGCTGGCCGGATCGGGTAGGGCCGCCAGACGCTCGCGCAGGATGCCCCGCTCCTGCTCCAACTCATGCACGTGTTTCAAGGCCTGGGCCAGCCGCTCTTCCAGTTGGCGCAGCTTCTGCCGCGTCTCGCCCTGCTCCCGGTCGCGGCGCTGCAGCTCCCCCAGCGTCTCGGCGTGGGCGGCCAACAGCCGATCCACCTGCTCTTCGAGCCGCGCCAGGGGTTCCACGTCAACTCCGCAGCCTGGCTCCATGCCGCTGTTCCGCCTGCTTGAGCAGGTCCGTCACCACCGGGTCCACGTCGGCGTCCGTCAGGCTGCGCTCCCGGTCGTTGAAGCGCAGCCGGTAGCTGCGGCTCACGCAGCCTTCGGGCACACCCTTGCCCTGATACACGTCCACCACCTGGACCTGCTGCAACAGCGGACGTCCGGCTTCCAGCAACGTGTCCGCCAAGGCACCGGCCGGCAACTCCGCGGAGCTGATCAGGCTCAAGTCCCGCAGGACCGAAGGCTGGCGGGAGAAGGGCTGGTAGCGGGGCAGCCCCGGCGCCAGGCGCGCCACGGACTCCAGGTCCAGATCCAAGGCGAAGACCGGCCACTCCGTGCCCATCCGTTCACACAGGCGGGGTTCTAGTTGGCCGAACACGCCCAGGCGCTCCCCGTCCCGCTCGATGGCCAGCGAATTGGCCGAAAAGACGCCGTCAAGGTAGGGAAGCAAGCGGAGGCCTTCAAGGTGAAGATGGCTCAGCAACAGCTGGACGACTTCCTTGAGATCGTGGAAGCCATAGGCCTCGGCCGGGCCCTGCCAGCTTTCCGGGCGCAGCTGGCCCACCAGCAGCAGGGCCAGGTGCAGGGACTCGCGGCAGCCGGTGGCGGAGGCGGGATCGGGATGGAACTCGCGGTCCAGTTCGAAGAGCCGCTGGCCCTCCGCGCGCCGGTTCAGGTTGTAGACGGCGGTCTCCAGCAGGCTGGGCAACAGGCTGGGCCGCAGCACGGACATCTCCTGGGAGAGCGGGTTGCGGATCTGCAGCACCGGGCGCTCGGGCAGCACGCGTTCCAGCTGGCGCGGATCCGTCATGCTGTAGCTCATCACCTGGCGGAAGCCCAGGCCCACGGCCTCCCGGCGCACGCGCTCCAGCAGCTCGCGCCGCGGGTTGCCGCGCTGGCCCAGCGGGACGCGGGCGGAGTCCGGCTGGGGCACCTGCTCGTAGCCTTCCAGCCGCACCACCTCCTCGATCAGGTCGATCTCGCGCTCCAGGTCGTGGCGCCAGCTGGGGGGCGTGACGAGAATCTCCTCGGCGCCGGCTTCGCACGCGCAGCCCAGCGCTTCCAGGTGCGCGCGCATGCGCTCCGCACTCAGGGCCAGACCCAGCACGGCGTTGCAACGCGCCGTGCGCAGCGTCACGTGGCGGGGCTGCCAGGGTCGGGGATCCGCGTCGGCGCAGCCGCCGGCCAGTTGGCCGCCGGCGGTCAGGGCCACCAGCGAGCTGGCCCGCCGCAGCACGGCCTCCACGTCCCGGGGATCCACGCCGCGCTCGAAGCGCCGGCTGGAGTCCGAGGAGAGGCCCGCCCGCCGGGCGCCCATCCGGATCCCGACGGAATCGAAGACCGCGCACTCCAGCAGGATCTCCGTGGTGTCCGCGGCGATGCCCGAGTTCAGGCCGCCCATGATGCCCGCCAGGGCCACCGGGCGCTCGCCGTCGCAGATCAGCGTGTGCTCCGCGTCCAGCGTGCGCTCCTGCCCGTCCAGGGTGGTGAAGCGCTCGCCCGCTGCGGCGTTGCGCACGTGGATGCGCCCACCCCGGACCTCGCGCAGGTCGAAGGCGTGCAGGGGGTGGCCCAGCTCCCACATCACGTAGTTGGTCACGTCCACCACGTTGGAGATGGAGCGCAGCCCGACGGCCTCCAGGCGGTTCACCAGCCAGCGCGGACTGGGACCCACTTGCACGCCGCTCATCCGCTGGCCCGCGTAGCGCGAACAACCGGTGCAGGTGGGATCGAGCACGATTTCCACGCGCTCGTCCACCGCCGCCAGCGGAGCCGCCGGCGCCTCCGGCCGGCTCAGCGGAACGCCGCGCAAGGCGGCCAGGTCCCGGGCGATGCCCAGGATGGAATAGGCGTCGCCGCGGTTCTGGGTGATCTCCAGATCCAGCACCACGTCCTGCAAGTTGAAGTCCTGGGCCAGCGGATCGCCGGGCTGCCAGTCCGCCGGGTCGAGGAGCTTCAGGCCGCTGTGGTCGTCGGAGAGGCCCAGCTCCACCTCGCTGCAGAGCATGCCCTCGCTGTCCACGCCGCGGATGCGGGCCTTCTTGAGCGGCTGTTCCACGCCCGGCAGCACGGCGCCCAGCCGCGCCAGCGGCACGGTGAGCCCTTCGGCCACATTGGGCGCGCCGCAGACCAGGGTCAGCCGGCCTTCGCCGTGATTCACCGTGACCAGCCGCAGGCGGTCGGCGTTGGGATGGGGCTCCACCTTCTCCACGAAGGCCGCCACCACGCCGCTCAGCTCGCGCCCAATGCGCTGCACGCTCTCCACCTCGAAGCCCAGCATGGTGAGTTCGTGGGTCAGCGCCGCCACGCCCGCCGGGCTGGTGTCCACAGGCAGGAAGTCGTTCAGCCAGGAAAGGGAGATCTTCATCGTCACACCGCCGAAATTTGCTCACAACCCCAGGTTCAACCGGCAGGACAAGTTCACCACGAAGCTCACGAAGCGGGGAGAAGGACGCGAAGAACAGCAGCTGGTGAAGGCCCGCCCAGTGGGCCGGCAGACCCAACCCCGCTCCCTGCCATCACATCCCTTCGTGGTCTTCGGACTCCTTCCCGTCCTTCGTGGTGAAAGTGCCTAGAACTGTTCGAGGAAGCGCCAGTCGTTTTCGTAGAAGAGCCGGATGTCGTCCACGCCGTAGAGCAGCATGGCCATGCGCTCCACGCCCAGGCCGAAGGCGAAGCCCGTCCACTCCTCCGGGTCCAGGTCCACGCCCGCCAGCACGGCGGGATCCACCAGCCCGCTGCCGCCCATCTCCAGCCAGCCCGAGTGCTTGCAGACCCGGCAGCCCGCGCCGCCGCAGAAAATGCAGCTCACGTCCACCTCGGCGCTGGGCTCGGTGAAGGGGAAGAAGTGCGGCCGGAAGCGCAGGCGCGTGTCCGGCCCGAACATGCGGCGGTAGAACTCCAGCAGCGTGCCCTTCAGGTCGGCGAAGGTCACGCCGTGATCCACGTAGAGGCCCTCCACCTGCATGAACATCGGGCTGTGGCTGGCGTCCGGCTTGTCGTTGCGGTAGACGCGGCCCGGCGCGATGATCCGCACCGGCGGCTTGACCTGCTCCAGCACTCGGATCTGCACCGGGCTGGTCTCCGTGCGCAGCATGTGGCCCTGCTTCAGGTACAGGCTGTCGGACTCCATCCGCGCCGGATGCCAGAAGGGCGTGTTGAGCATGTCGAAGTTGTAGCGCTCGGTCTCCACCTCCGGGCCGTCCTCCACGGTGAAGCCCATCCGCGTGAAAATGCCCGTGATGCGGTCCAGGATCTGCTGCAGTGGGTGCAGCGAGCCCGTCCGGACGGGGTGGCCCGGCAGGGTGAGGTCCACGCGGACCACGCCCTCGCGGTTCAGCAACTCCTCCTGGCGGGCCATGAAGACGGCCTCCAGCTCCTCCTTCAGCACGTTGATTTGCGCGCCGAAGGCCGGGCGCTCCTCGGCGGGCAGCTCGCGCATCTGCTTGAAGAGGTCCTGCAGCCGCCCCTTGCGGCCCAGCCAGCCCTGGTGCACGGCCGCCAGGGCCTCGCGGTCCGCGGCGGCGGCCAGGGCGGCGTGGAACTCGGCGCGCAGGCTGTCGAGGGTGTTCATGATGTGCTCCACGTCCATTGGAAACTCAACGGCCGGGCGACCGCGCCGACCGCGCTCGGCGCGCGCGGATCCTGGCGCGCCCCGAACAAGGAAATGTCCCCGCGCGGGGGACATTTCCAGGTGCGATTCCGGGCTGCGCTAGCGCAGGGATCGCACCAGCTCGCCAAAGGCCTCCGGTTCCCGGACGGCCATGTCGGCCAGCTGGCGGCGGTCCAGCGTGACGCCCTTCACATCCAGCAGGTGGATGAAGGTGCTGTAGTTCATCTCGGTGTCGTGGATGCGCACCGCGGCGTTGATGCGGGCGATCCACAGCCGGCGGAACTCGCCCTTGCGAACCTTGCGGTGCATGGTCGAGGTGGCCAGGGCGCGATCCACGGCCTGCAGGGTCTGGCGCAGCAGGTTCTTGCGACCGCCGCGGAAGCCCTTGGCCAGGGCAAAGACGCGCTTGCGACGAGCCTTGGAGGCGGGATTGTTTGTTGCTCTCGGCATCTGTCAGGCCTCCTTAGCAGGTCAACATGCGCTTCACGCGCGGCTCGTCGGCTTCCGAAACCAGGCTGGCGTGGCGCAGATTGCGCTTGCGGCCCGGGGACTTGCTGGTCAGAATGTGGCTGGCGTAGGCCTTGTGGCGCTTCACCCGACCGGTCCCGGTCAGTTTGAAGCGCTTGGCCGCGGCGCGATTGGTCTTCATCTTGGGCATCTCTATTCCTCCGTCTTCTTCTTCATCACTTTCTTCGGTGAAAGCAGGGCGCTCATGCTGCGCGGACCGTCCATCTTGGGCTCCTGCTCGACCAGGGCAATGTCCTTGAGGATCTCGATGAACTTGTCCAGCGTGTCCTGACCGAACTCCTTGTGCGTGATCATGCGCCCCCGGAACACCACGAAGGCCTTCACCTTGTGCCCGTCATCCAGGAACTCCCGACCCTGCGCCGCTTTGGTCTCCAGATCATGCCCGCTGATCTTGGGGGTCAGGCGCACGCCCTTCACCGTGATGGTGTGCTGCTTGACCTTGGCGGCCTTGTCCTTCTTGGACTGCTGGTAGAGGAACTTCCCGTAGTCCATGATCTTGCAGACCGGCGGGTCCGCATTGGGCGCGATCTCCACCAGATCCAGCCCGTCCTGGAGGGCCATCTCCCGGGCCACCTGTGTGTCCACGACCCCCGCCTGGGAACCATCCGCCGCGATCAGCCGGACATTGGGAATGCGGATGTGCTCGTTGATCCGGTGCTTGGGCACCAGGATCGTCGGGCGTTGCAGGAATTTCCTTCTGGCGATGATGGGCTCCTTGTGCTGTGCCTGCGCGGTTCAGGCGTTCGCCGTTCCCATGACCGGCGGCCCGCGACGGGTTCGGGCGCGACTACGCCGTCACCGACTCCTCCAGGCGGCGGCCGTCCACCAGGCCCCGCAGTTCGCTGACCAGTTCCGCCACCGGACGCACGCCCAAGTCGCCCTGGCCGTGCCGGCGCACCGCCACCAGGCCCTGCTCGGCCTCGCGCGCCCCCACCACCAGGATCCAGGGGATCTTGCGCAGTTCGGCGGCGCGGATCTTGTAGCCGATCTTTTCCGAGCGCGTCTCGAGCTGGGCCCGCAGGCCCGCCTTGAGCAGCTCCTGCTGCACGCTCCGCGCGGCCTCCAACTGCCCCTCGGTGATGGGCAGCACGATGGCCTGGACGGGGGCCAGCCAAGTGGGCAGGTTGCCGGCGAAGTGCTCGATCAGGATCCCGATGAAGCGCTCGAAGGAGCCGAAAATCGCGCGGTGGATCATCACGGGGCGCTGGCGCCCTCCGTCCTCCGCCGTGTACTCCAGCTCGAAGCGCTCGGGCATGCTGAAGTCCAGCTGGATGGTGGCGCACTGCCAGCGGCGCCCCAGGCAGTCCTTGATGTGGAAGTCGATCTTCGGACCGTAGAAGGCGCCGTCGCCGGGGTTCAGCTTGTAGGTGGCGCCCACCCGCGCCAGGGCCGCCTTGAGGGCGCCCTCGGCCTGCTCCCAGATCTCCAGGCTGCCGATGTACTTCTCCTCCGGGCGGGTGGAGAGTTCCATCTCGTAGCTGAAGCCGAAGGTCGAGTAGATCCGGTCCACCAGCTGGATGACCTTGACGATCTCGTCCTCGATCTGGGGCGGGGTGCAAAAGATGTGCGCGTCGTCCTGCGTGAACATGCGCACGCGGAACAGGCCCTGGAGCACGCCGGACTTCTCGTGGCGGTGCACCTGGCCCATCTCCGCCAGCTTGAGCGGCAGTTCCTTGTAGGAGTGCGGCTGGCTGCCGAAGACCGTGCAGCAGCCCGGGCAGTTCATGGGCTTGACCGCGTAGTCCTGCTCGTCGATCTGCGTGAAGTACATGTTCTCGCGGTAGTGGTCCCAGTGGCCGCTCTTGTGCCAGAGACTCTCCGAGAGGATCATGGGGGTGCGAATCTCGCTGTAGCCGGCCTCGCGGTGCAGCTCGCGCCAGAAGCGCACCAGCTCGTCGTAGACCACGGTGCCGTTGGGATGCCAGAAGGGGAAGCCCGGCCCCACCTCGTGGAAGGAGAACAGCTCCAGCTCGCGGCCCAGCTTGCGGTGGTCGCGCTTCTTGGCTTCCCCGATCAGGAAGAGGTGCTGGTCCAGCTCCGCCTGGCTGGGGAAGCTGATGGCGCGCACGCGCTGCAGCTGCTCGTTCTTCTCGTCCCCGTGCAGATAGGCGCCGGCCACGCTGAGCACCTTGACGGCCTTGATCTTGGCCGTGTCCAACAGGTGCGGACCACGGCAGAGGTCGGCCCAGGCGCCCTGCTCGTAGACGGTGATGGATTCGCCGCGCGCTGCGATGGCGTCGATGAGTTCCAGCTTGAAGCGCTCGCCCCGGGCCGCGAAGAAGCTGCGGGCCTCGTCGACACTCAGCTCGCGCCGGACCAGGCGCTCCTTGCGCTTGAGCACCTCGCGCATCTTCTCCTCGATGCGCGGCAGGTCCTCTTCGCCGATGGGGGCGGGAAACTTGATGTCGTAGAAGAAGCCGGCCTCGGTGGCGGGGCCGTCGTCCAGCAGGGCCGCGGGCCACAGCTCCTTGACGGCCTGGGCCAGCACGTGGGCCGAGCTGTGCCAATACACGGTCTTGCCCGCCTCGTCTTCCCAAGTCAGGAAGCGAATGCGGGCATCCTTGTGGATCGGATGAACCAAGGAAACGAGCTCGCCGTCCAACTCAGCCGCGAGGGCGGCCTTGGCGAGGGAAGGGCTGATTTCCTTGGCGACTTCCAGCGGCGTGGCGCCAGGTTGAACCTGACGTTGGGCGCCGTCCGGAAAGGTCAGGGTGAACATGGTCCCCAGCCTTTCAATTTGACCGGAGTGACGTGCGCCAGGACGTCATCTCCTTGTCGCGGAATGATTTCGGTCCTTCAGGACCTCCGCGAGTGGGCGACACGGGATTTGAACCTGTGACCTCTTGCGTGTCGAGCAAGCGCTCTAACCAACTGAGCTAGCCGCCCCCAGAAGCCGCGAAATGTAGAGTTGCTCGAGGCTGGAGTCAAGAACTCAGGTAGATTTCTCGTTGACTTTGTCGTTGGGGAGGAGATGTCCACAGATTACACAAATTACACAGATTAAAAGCTGTTTTCAGCCGAAACCAAAATTTACCGCAATTGATGGTCATTCTAAATGCCTGCCACTTTCAAATCTAATGACAGAAAACATGAGTTTAACGATGCAATTTAACATTTATTAATTTCTTTGTTTTAATTTGTGAAATCTGTGTAATCTGTGGATACCTGGTTTTACCTAACCCTACCTCCCGGCGCCACGCAGTACCGTGCGCACGGTGTAGAGCAGGATGCGCAGGTCCAGGCCCAGGCTCATGTTCTCCAGGTAGAACAGGTCCAGGCTGAGCTTGTCCTCCAGCCGGGTCAGGCTCTGGTCGTAGCGCTGACGCACCTGGGCCCAGCCCGTCAGGCCGGGCCGCACGTTGTGGCGGCGGGCGTAGAGCGGCCAGCGGCGGATGTAGTCGTCCACCAGCACCTTCTGCTCCGGGCGCGGCCCCACCAGCGCCATCTGCCCGCGCAGCACGTTCCAGACCTGGGGCCACTCGTCCACCCGGTAGCGGCGCAGCACGCGACCCAGCGGCGTCAGACGCGGATCATGCTCGGTCACCGGGGGCGGCGCGCCGCCCTCCACGGTGGCGGCGGCGTCGGCGTGCAGCATGGCCACGTGTTCGGCCGGGTGCAGGGTGCGGAACTTGAGCAGCGTGAATTCCCGCCCGCCGCGGCCCACCCGGCGCTGGCGGAAGAGGGCCGGCGCCCCCGGGCTCTGCCAGTGGATCAGCGGCGGCAGGACGAGCAGCAGCGGCAGGCCGGCCAGCCCCAACAGCAGGCCCGCGCCCAGGTCCAGCCCGCGCTTGAGCAGGAACTGCCAGGGCGCCATCAGGTGCGGGAAGACTTGGATGACCGGCATGCCCCAGATGTCGAAGGCCTTGAGGTTGCCCAGCACCAGGTCGTAGAGGTCCGGCACGATCAGCACGTCGGCGCCCTGGCGCGTGGCACGCTGGATCACTTCGAAGAGCAGCTCGCGCTCGGGCTCTGTGACCACCACCTCCACCACCTGGCGCTCGCGGATCAGCGGCTCCAGCTCGTCCAGGCCGCCGTCGGCGGCGGGCAGCCCGGCGGCCTCGTCCCGCCCGGGCGGCCGCACCCGGGCCACCACGCGATAGCCCATCCCGGGATGGAGGCGAAACTGCTCCAGCAGCTGGCGGGCCCGCTCGCCGGAACCCACCACCAGGGTGGCGCGCTGACCCAGCCCGCGCTCCAGCAGGCGCTTCTGCGCGGTGCGGAACAGCACGCGGCCCGTGCCCGCCCCCGCCGCCAGCACCAGGCCGTAGCTGAGCAGCAGCAGGCGCGAAGCCGAGAGCGCCGGGCGGCCCGGCTCCAGCGTGATCACGAAAAGCAGGATCAGGCCCACCAGCACGGAGGCCGCCACCTCCTGCACGGCGCGGTAACGGCTGACGTGGTAGAGCTTGCGGTACTGCCCGCGCAGGGCGAAGATGGCCAGCCAGAACAGGCTGAGCACCAGGTAGGCGGACAGGGGCAGCTGGAAGGGTTCGGGCTCCGTGAACAAGCCCGAGCGGAAGCGCAGGAACCAGGTGAGCCAGGTGGAGGCCCAGATGCTGGCGAAGTCCACCACCACCAGGAACAGCCGTTCCCAGGACAGGCGTCTCACGGCCTTCACCCCCTCAGGTCCCGCGCCGCCAAGGGGCGGATCAAATGCTGCGCACCACCAGCACCACGGTCATGATCTGCGCCGTGACGGCCAGACCTTCCTTGAACTTCTCCCAGGCCGTCATCTCGTCGCGGTACATGATCATGATCACGTCGCCGGCCTCGACGTTCGCGCCCTGGCTGGCCGGGGCGAACTGGTCGGCGCCCGCCCGGCGCAGGCGCAGTTCCGAGTTCCGCGCGCCGCGCAGCTTGCCGCCGGCGGCCTGCACGTAGTCGCCCACGGTCCAGCCCGGCTGCAACTTCTGGCTGCCCGGCTCGTGGACGGCGCCCAGCACCTCCACGTCGGGGGTTTTGCGCAACACCTGGATCCGGTCGCCGTCCAGGATGGGCACGCGCGCCGGATCGAAGTACTGGCTGTCGTAGGTCAGAGACACGCGCCCGCCCTCGTGCAGCAGGCGGCTCTTCAGGTAGTCGTGTTCGAAGCGGTTCAGCCAGCCCGAGCGCAGGATCTCGCCCATGTAGCGCGTCTCCGGGTCGTGGCGCAGCTCGCGGATGACCCGCACGTGGGCCAGGTCCGCCCGGGCGCTGTCGGGGCGGGCCAGGGCCAGCAGATCAGCCAGCGTGGTCTCGCCGTCCACGGCAAAGGTTCCGGGCATCAGCACCTCGCCCTCCACGCTGGCCTCGTCACCCGCGGCCCGGGCGTTGTCCACCCGCAGGAAGAGCCGGTCGTGGGGCTGCAGGGCCAGGCTGGCGAACAGGGGATCCGCCGGCGTCAAGTTCCAGCTCCGGGCCGGCCCCGCCGCCGGCGTGCGCACCACTTCGTAGCGGGCGCCCGTCAGGCCCTGGCGCGGGCCGCCCAACAGCTCCACCACGCTGCGGGGCGTGTCGCCGGGCCGGTACTCCAGTTCGCCGTCGGCCTGCCGGAAGGGTCCGGAGACGGTGAGCACGGCGTCCTCCAGGCCCCAGACCACGCGGTCCCCGGCCTCCAGGATGGGATCGCTGTCCGCGTCGCCCGTGCGCAGACGGCGCAGCAGGTCCACGCTCAGGGTGTCGGCCCCGCGCAGGATCCGCACGTTGCGCCAGCTTAAGCGGACCTCGTCCTTCTTGCCGCGCAGAAAGGCAGGCAGCGTGGCCTCGGGGTCGGGCAGCTTCTGCTCCTCGGGTTGGCGCTCCAGGGTGGCGCTCAGCCGGGTCAGGTAGGGCAGCTCCACCCAGCGCGGCTCCTCCACGGCCCCCGAGATCTGCACGCGGATGGTGCGCGGCCAGGTGATCCAGAGGTCCACCGAATCACAGCGGAACAGGCGCGCCAGCTGCCGGGCGTTCTCCCGGCGCAACTCGGCCAGCGTCAAGCCCGCCGCGGGCACGCGGCCCAGCCCGGGCAGCTCCAGCCGGCCGTCGCTCTCCACGATGCGCTCCTCGCGGTTGCGCTCCACGTTGTAGGCGAACAGGCCCACGTGATCGCCCGGCCCCAGCCGGTAGGTGGACGGATCGATGGGCCCTTCCAGCACCCAGGAGGGCGCGGGGACGCTGGGCGCGGAGCCCGTTCCGGCGGAGCCCCCCAGGCCTTCCAGATCCTTCAGATCCAGGGCGTGGGCCGCCAAGCACAGGCACAAACAGAAGCAAAGCGCGGTCAGGCCGGGAAGCAGGGTCAGTCTCATCGTGCGACATCCACTCAGCTGGCGGCCACGCGCCGACGCAGGGCGTCGGTCCAGGCCGTGTTGTTGGAATACCAGTCCAGGGTGCGGGCCAAGCCGTCCTCGAAGTTCACGCGCGGGCGCCAGCCCAGCTCGCGCTCCAGCCGCCCGGCGTCGATGGCGTAGCGCAGGTCGTGGCCCGGGCGGTCGCCCACGAAGCGGATCAAGCGCTCGGGTTTGCCCAGCTTGCGCAGCAGCAGCTTGACGATCTCGATGTTTCGCCACTCGTTGTCGCCGCCCACGTTGTAGACGGCGCCGTCCGTCGCGCGGGTGAAGACGGTCCAGAGCGCCTCCGCGTGGTCCTCCACGTAGAGCCAGTCGCGCACGTTGAGGCCCTGGCCGTAGACGGGCAGCTCTTCGTCGCGCGCGGCCTTCCAGATCATCAGCGGGATCAGCTTCTCGGGAAACTGGTAAGGCCCGTAGTTGTTGCTGCAGCGCGTGAGCACGGCCTCCACGCCGAAGGTGCGGCGCCAGGCCTGCAGCAGCAGGTCGCCCGCCGCCTTGCTGGCGCTGTAGGGACTGGAGGGCGCCAGCGGCGTCTCTTCCGTGAAGCGCCCGCCGCCCTCGCCCAGGTCGCCGTAGACCTCGTCCGTGGACACCTGCAGCAGGCGCAGACGCCGGCCCCGGGCCAGCTGGGCGCGCAGGCCGTCCAGCAGCACGCGCAGCCCCAGGATGTTGGTGCGCAGGAAGACGTCGGGATCGTCGATGCTGCGGTCCACGTGGCTCTCGGCCGCGAAGTTGATCAGGCCATCCACGCGCTCCAGCAGGGAATTCACCAGCCCCGCGTCCTGGATGTCCCCGTGGACGAACTCGTAGCCCTCCCGGCCTTCCAGCTCCGCCAGACTGGCGCGGCAGCCGGCGTAGGTCAGCGCGTCCAGGTTGACGACGGCGTGCTCCGGGTGCCGCTCGCGCAGCCAGCGGATGAAGTTGCAGCCGATGAATCCCGCCCCGCCGGTGACCAGCAGCCTCATGCGGCCTCCGCTCCAGAGGTCACGAAGAGCACGAAGGCCGGAGAAGCACACGAAGAGAAGAATCGAGTTGAGGATCGGATCATTGCGGCATCATCCATGCCATGCGTCAATTGTTCGCTTGCCAACAGACAATCCAGTTCTCTCATGCTCTGGCCCTTCGTGCCCTTCTTCCGACTTCGTGGACTTCGTGACCGCCCTACGCCTTCGCCCGGCGGCTCTCCAGATAGAGGGCCACGATCAGCACCAGCAGGGCCGTGCCGGCCATCACGGGCCAGGCCAGCAGATCCTGGAAACGGCCGATTGCCAGGCTGATGCGGCCCATCACCGTGTAGCCGAAACTGGCGCCGAAACTCATCATCAGGAAGGCGATGCCCACCTTGGAGACCACGCCCAGCGCGCCCGTGTGCTTCTTGGAGAAGAAGAAGTAGAACACGCCCGCGCAGACGCCGATCACCACCAGCAGGTTGGAGAGGATCTCCACCAGCATGTCCACGCGCATCCGGGTGGAGCTCCCCGTCACGCCGTAGGGCTTGAGGAAGCCCGCCGGATCCCGCCGGAAGGCGTCCAGCTGGGGCCGCGTGTAGGGCGTCACCCTGTCTGGACTGGTATGCAGCGCGATGGTGTGCAGCAGCCAGCCCTGGCGCAGCAGACGCAGTTCGCGCAGCACGCCCGCGCGCCAGTAGGTCAGGAAGGCCGTGCTCGCCGCCCGCCGCGTGGAGTCCGGCAGTCCGGCGAAGACCGCCAGCCGGGCCTCGAGCTCGGCCCGGTAGCCGCCGTCCAGCGGGGCCAGCCGCTCCAGCAGGTTCCGCACCTGCTCGGCCTTCCACTCGCCCAGCAGCACGGGCCGCGGATTGACTTCGCTCAAGAGCGAATCCGCCAGCCGGCGCGTGACGGGCAGGCTCCAATCGGGCTGGCGCTCCGCGGGAAAGGCCTCGCTCTTCAGCAACTGGACCAGGGGCGGACGGCCCGCCGGGAAGGCCAGGGCCTCCGCGGCGACGGCGGGCGCCAGATCGAGGTAGGGGCCGCAGGCTTCCGCCAGACCCGCGCGACCGGCGGGCGACTCCAGCCAGACGCGCGTGGCCACCAGCAGCAGCCGGTCCTGCCAGGGCGCCAGCTCCTCCGTGGGCAGCTGGCCCGGGACGGGCAGGCTCTCCTCCACGGGCGTGCCGCCCAGCCCGGCACAGAGCAGGCGCTCGAACTCCGCGTCCGCGCCCACCACCTGGGCCTGACCCACGCGCATGGCCTTGAAGCCCTCGCGCACCCGGGACTCCGGCGCTTCAATGTCGGCCAACCCTGCGAGCCCGTTGAGGCGCTGCTCCAGCTCCCCCTGCCAGGCCCGTCCGGCGGCGGCGGCGCGGCTGGAATCCTCCCCCAGCGCCTGCAGCCAGTCGGCGATCCAGTCCGCCTGGGCCTGGCGGCGCGCGCCCATTTCGCCTTCCGGCAGCACGCCCGCCGACTCCATGGCCGTCACCACCGTCTCCTTGCCGGAGAAGTCCTTCATGGTGGCTTCCAGCTGCGGCACCAGCGCGCCCTGGGCGGCCTGGATGATCTGGATCCCGGCGAAGGCGCCGATCACGTAGGCCAGCGGCCAGCGGCTCAGCCAGTGCAGCTTGCGGCTGATCTTGAACAGCATCAGGATGCCCAGGGCCAGGAACACGTAGTAGATGAACTGCCCGTGGGCCAGCCGCTCCAGCAGGCTGACAGGCTGGTCCGGGTAGGCCTCGGGCGCCAGCTGGCCCGCGCGGAAGAGCTGCTGCCGCACCGCGTCCACGGGGGGCAGCAGGCGGTTGATCAGGTTGGGCTTGAGGATCTGGAACCAGACCAGCACCACGCCGTAGCCCGTGGAGACGCCCACGAAAACATGCTCGGCGAACTTGTAGAAGGGGTTGTCCTTGTAGAGGAAGCTGAAGATCATCAGCGTCGAGAAGCAGACCAGGAAGGCCCCCAGGACCTCCACGGAGAAGAGCGCGCCCATCAGTTTCTCCTCCCGCGGGTCATGAAGTAGGCCACGTTGCCCAGCGCGATGAAGGCGATGATCAACAGGTGCCCGAAACTCTGGGCGTCCATGCCGCGCGTGGCCAGCCCGGGCACGCCCACCAGCTGCTCATAGTCCGCGCTGCCCTTCATGCCGCCCGCCAGTCCGGCCAGCTGGCCGGCCTCGTAGTAGGGGATGTTGTCCGGCGCCATCACGGCCGTGCAGGCGGCCACCATCTTCAGCCCGAAGCGGCCCTGGGCCGTCTCCACCCACTCCTTGGTGCCCGGGCTGCCGCCCGAGACGTTCACGAACAGGTCGCTGTCCCCCAGTTTGCGCAGGCTCTGCATCAAGGGGATTTGTGACACGGGCGTGCCGTCGTAGCTCTGCGGAAAGGTGGCGTGGATGTTCTCGCCCATCCCCAGCATGGCCAGCTGGCGGCCGTCCTTGTAGCCCAGATTGACGTAGTCGATTTTATCCTTAAGACCCAGCGGCTTGATCTCCTCGGCCTGCAGGGCCTGCTCGATGGCCTGGTTGACCAGGGGCGGGGCGCCGGCCCACAGGCAGCTCACCACAACCTTCAGCTTGCGGCGGAAGAGGTGGCGGAACAGGGCCTCGCTGAAGGGCTGCAGCTCGGGCTTGGAGCCCGGATCGTAGTCGCACGAGACCAGCACCACGCTGCCCTCGTCCAGGTCCTCGATGGCCTGGTAGAGGTTCTGCACCGCGGGATCCGTGCTGAAGGGCAGGCCGAAGGGCACGATCAGCGGCGTGAGGATGCAGAGCGCCATCAAAAGGAAGATCCAGCGCCGGTCCAGGGCCAGGAAGCGCTGCAGGCCGCGCAGGAGGGCGTTCATCACTCACCTCCCAGGTAGCTGCGCTCCAGGCCCAGGATCACGCGCAGGCCGGTGGAGATGGCCCCCAGCGAGGCGCCGATCATGATCGCGCGCTTGCCCGCCAGGTTGGGGAAATTCATGATCCAGTCGCTGATGCCGGGCAGGCCGCTCCAGATCTTCTCCCCCACCGGAATGCGCCCGATCATCACCAGCGTGGCGCAGCCCAGCAGCAGCGTGGCCTCCAGGCTGCGGGCCCGGAAGGCGCGGAAGGCCGCGCTGGCGATGTAGAAGGCCAGCAGGCTGAACATGGTGGCCTGGAGCGGCACGTAGAGGTTCAGGTAGAGCCAGTTGAAGGGCGAGCCCTCGGCGATGCCGCGCCAGAAGCCCAGCCCCACCATCAGGGCCAGGGCGGCCAGCAGGGCGATCTTGGGCACCACGTCCTGGCCGCGCTTGATGCGGGCCACGTTCACCGAGACGATGCTGTAAATGCCCAGCACGTAGGTGAAGGCCATGATCACGATGCCGCCGTTGGTGATGGCCTCCTTGGTGGTGCTGACCCAGGGGATTCCCGTCAGGAAATTCTCCAGGATCATCCAGGTGCCCAGCAGGAAGGCGATGATCAGCGGGATTTCTTTTTTCATCTCGGTGTGGACTCCTCGGGGCTGCGGGCGCGCTTGCCGGGCTTATTGAATCAGGAACCAGTCCCGGAAGCGCCCGGCGCCCTCCAGCCAGCCCAGGGAGTCCAGGGTGACCAAGAGGGAGCCCAGCAGCATCACGGCGATGCAGACGATCTTGTACCAGTCCGTGGCCTTGAGATTGGAGAGCAGCTTGGGGTCGCGGCTCAGGTAGGCCGAGGCGGCGAACAGCTCCTCGCCGATCAGCGTGTAGTCGCAGGCCGCGATGAAGAAGGGCAGCTGGGTGACTTCCGCCGTTCCCGCCACCTGGATGGCCTTGGCCTCGAAACCCGTCTCCGAGAGGATCAGCGATTCGGCGAAGAAGCGCCCCAGCAGCAGGTTGGCGGCCGGCCGCTCGCGCAGCATGATCCCGTTGACGCCCGCCGTGTAGGCGAACTGCTCGTCGGAGATGAAACTGATGTTGCCCGGCCGGTGGTCTTCCGGCACGCCCGCGTTATAGAAGCCCTGGCGCACCATCTCCTCGGCCACGCTCATGACGAAGGGAATGCGGCAGGGCACGAAGATCTCGGTCTTGTAGCGGGCCGCGGTCTCGGCCACTTTCCCCAGGATCAGCATGGAGGCGATGGTCTGGATGTCCTGCATGTCCTCGATGCCCGGCACGTAGAGGATGGGCCGGCCCATCTCCGTGCAGCGGCCCACGGCCTCCTCGATGGCGTCGATGCCCGCGATGCGCCGGATGAACAGGGAGCCGGGATCGCGCTTGATCCGCTGGTAGAAGTAGAAGAGCAGGACCACCATCAGCACGATGGTGCAGAAGACCGTGATCTGCCCGGCGCTGAGAGTGAGCGACCCCAGGGCGACCTGGGCAAGGGAGACCGGCATGAGACCCCCGGATTGGGAAGCGGTGGAAGGCCGGGCGAGGGACCCGGACACGTCGGCCCGTGGACGGAAACAGGCTCGGCCAGTGTAGCGAAAGACCGGCGACAGGGAAAGAAAGCCGACCCTGCCCGGCCCCTCTCAGGGTTCCGTGCGCAGGAGCACGGTGCGCTGCCCGAGCCGCTCGCCCAGCCACGTCCGCAGCCGGTCCTGCTCTTGGGCGGTGAGCCCCTTGGTGCTGACCACGTGGGCCAGCAGCACGGTATCCGCAGGTTCGGTCTGGACGCGGAGGGCCGGTGCCAGGATCAGGTCCTGCAACCCGGGCTGGATGGCCCGGGCCTCGCGCAGCAGGCGGGCGGATTCCTGCCGGTCGGGCCGCCAGAAGCCCAGCTCCGTCTCCACCTGCCGCAGGCGGGACTCCAGCAGGCCGCCGGCCTCCGGCAGGCGCTGGACGGGGCCGGCGTCGCGGCCGGCCAGCAAGCCGTCGTCCAGCCGCGCCCCCTCCTGGTGAAAGACCAGCTCGATCTCCTGCAACTGGTAGACGCCCCGCCGGGCCCGCAGCAGCTCCTTCACTTCGGGCGAGAGGGGCTGACCCACCAGCATCACGTCCAGGCGCGGCGGCCGTGCGCGCACATCCATTTCCCAGGCCAGCACGCGCGTGCCCGGGAACTGGAATTCGCGGGTCAGGAACTGCTCCAGGCTCTGTTCGCGCAGACTGGCCCGCACCATGTTCCAGGCCAGAAACAGGCTGGGCAGCACGGTGACCAGTACCACGGCCCAGATCACCCGCCGGACCCGGCCCAGCAGGCGGGGATCGGTGAGTGTCACGTGCCGGAAGCGCAGTACGCGCGTTACCGCCAGCGTGCCCAGGCTGATGAAGACGGTGTTGATGAAGAAGAGGTAGAGCGCGCCCGCCAGATAGGTCCACTGGGCCGTGGCCAGCCCGTAGCCCGCGGTGCAGAGGGGCGGCATCAGGGCCGTGGCGATGGCCACGCCGGGCAGCACGTTGCCCCGTTCGCGGCTGTTCATGGCCACGATGCCGGCCATGCCGCCGAACAGCGCGATGCCCACGTCCCAGATGGCGGGTGTGGTGCGCGCCAACAGTTCGCTGCGTGCGGCGGAGAGGGGCGTGATCAGGAAGTAGAGCGTGGAAGCGGCCAGGCTGATGGTCACCATCACCAGGAAGTTCTTGAGCGACTTCTTGTAGAGGGGCCAGTCGAGGATGCCCACCGCCAGACCGATGCCCATGATCGGCCCCATCAACGGGGAGATGAGCATGGCGCCGATGATGACGGCCGTGGAGTTCACGTTCAGTCCGATGGAAGCCACAATGATGGCGCAGACCAACACCCACACATTGAAGCCGCGAAACTCCACGCCTTTGCGGATGAGGGCGCCGACCTCCTCCTCCGGCAGGCGGTCTTCGCCCAGGTTGAAGCGCTCACTCAGGAACGATTGGATGACGCGCAGCAAGTCGCGGCTTTGCATCGGCCCCTCCATTGGCGGTCAAGATTGACACGTGCTGGCGTAGTCGGGATAGAAAAGGCCCCGCCGAAGCGGGGCCTGAGCGGAGGAGGTGGGATTCGAACCCACGGTGCACAGTTAAGCACACAACGGATTTCGAGTCCGTCCGATTCAACCACTCTCGCACTCCTCCGGGAGGCTGGTCAACGGGTTCGTCGGAGCCGGCGGGCGCTGGATGAACCACGAACAACCAAATACCGGCGTCCGGCCGGGTCGAACGGGCAGCAACGTAACACACGAGGCAGCCGGAGCCAAGCTGTGCCGGTCTGTCCGCCACGCCAGACACAAGGTGCGGGGCGCGGGAAGGACAGGAAGCCCGGGTCCAGGCGACGTGACGACAGCGGGAAAAATTGGCCCCGGGTCTCCACTTTGCGGGGAACCTGAATAGGCCAAATTTCTGTTCAGCCGGCGCTCCCCAACGCCTTTGGGCGGGTGGGGGGGGTGGGAGGGCGCAGCTCTTCACTTTCCCGAACACCGTCCACGCCCGGCCACGCTCAACGGAAGGCCACGGCGGTCCCGCTCACGCTCACCATCAGCATGCTGCCCGAATTGCCCACCACTTCATAGTCCAGATCGACGCCCACCACGGCATCCGCGCCCTTGGCCCGGGCCTGCTCCTCCAGCTCGCGCAGGGCCACTTCGCGCGCCTTCTGCAGCTCCTTCTCATAGGCCTGGGAGCGCCCGCCCACGATGTCGCGGATGTTGGCGAAAAAGTCCTGGATGATGTTGGCGCCCAGGATGGCCTCGCCCGTCACGATGCCCAGGTAGCGGGCGATGGGCTGGCCTTCAATACTCGGGGTCGTCGTCACGATCATGCTGCACCTCCGGTTGTTCGCGTGTCCTGGCCAGGCGGGCCTCCGCCCGGCGCTCCCGAAAAAACTGCCGCAGCAGCTCGCCGCACTCGAGCTCGCGCACTCCCCCCAGCAGTTCCACCCGGTGATTCAGCTCCGGGCGCTGGACCACGTTGTGGACGCTGCCGCAGGCCCCGGCCTTGGGATCCCAGGCGCCGAACACCACGAGTGGAATCCGCGCCAGCACGCAGGCGCCGCCGCACATGGTGCAGGGTTCCAGCGTGACATAGAGCGTGCAGGCCTCCAGGCGCCAGGAACCCAGCTGGTTGGCCGCGGCGGTGATGGCCAGCACTTCGGCGTGGGCCGTGGGATCCTGCAGGCTCTCGGTGCGATTGTGGCCGCGGCCGATCACCTGGCCCTGGTGGACGATCACGGCGCCCACAGGCACCTCGCCCAGCTCGGCCGCCCGGCGCGCCTCGCGCAGGGCCATGTCCAGGAAGATCTCGTGTGGGTTCACCGGGCTTTCCGGCGCTCTTCCGGCAGTTCCGCCCGGTGCAGCCAGCCGCGGGTCCCGGCGGCGCTCCTCACCTGCAGAAAGCCCTGGCGGCTCTCCGGGGCCAGCACCGTCAGAACCTGGCGCCCGGGCAGCACCTGATGCTCGCCCAGCAGGTCCTGTTGCGCATAGAGCAACGGACCGGCCAGGCTCAGGGTGTCGCCCGCCGCCGGTGGCCGGCTGGCCAAGCCCCGGGCCAGCTCCGCGGGCAGCGCCGCGGCCCGGCCGCTCGTCCCGCTCGAGCGGACCTCCAGCTCGCTGCGGTAGACCCAGACGCGCCGCCGGGGCTGGGCGTCCTGCGCCTCCAGCTCCAGGTGGTAGAACCCGCCCTGGACCCCCAGCACCTTGGCCTTGCGGTCCTGCTTGAGGGAGTGGGAGGAGTCCGCGAAGGACGGCGCCAGGAAGACCCGGGTGGGGGCCAGGGTGATGGTCTCGCCCGTCTGCAGCGGCGCGCGGCCGCCCACAGGGACGTGATCCGGCAGCAGGACCTGGGCGCCGGCCGTCCCCAGGGCCAGCAGCAGGAGCAAGGGCAGGATGCGTGCGTACATGGTCGACCTTTCGTTGGGGATCCCGGGCGGGCTCAAGGTACGCAGCCCGGCAGGCCTCCGCCAGCGCCCGGCCCGCCGGTCGGCTACAGGCCCAATGCCCAGTCCAGATAGGCCCGGATCCACTCCGGCCCCTGCAGCAGGGCCAACCAGCTGCCCAGGGCCAGCCAGGGGCCGAAGGCCAGCTCCACGCCGCGCCGCCGGAGCAGCAGGCCCCCGATGCTGCCGCCCAGCGAGGCCAGGAAGATGGCCAGCAGCGTGGACTGCCAGCCCAGCAGCAGGCCCAGCGCGGCCATCAGTTTCACGTCGCCGGCGCCCATGCCTTCGCGCTTGAAGAGCAGCCAGCCCAGCCAGGCGAAGCCCCAGAGCAGGCCGCCTCCCGCCAGCACCCCCAGCAGCGCGTCCGTCACAGCGGGCAGGCGGCTCTCCGCGCCGGCCAGGCCGCTGGCGCTGAGAAGCAGGCCCAATCCGCCCAGCGCTCCCAGGGCCGCGGTCAGCGGGTTGGGCAGGCGGCGGCAGTCCAGATCGATCACCGCCAGGGCCACGAGCAGCGCCAGGGCCGGCAGCCAGACCAGCCACGACCAGCCCAGCGGCACGCGCCAGGCCACGCTGAGGGCCGTCAGCGCCGTCGCCAGCTCCACCAGCGGATAGCGGAGGGGAATGCGCCAGCCGCAGCCCGCGCAGCGCCCGCGCAGGCCGAGCCAGCTTACGATCGGCACGTTCTCCCAGGGCCGGATGAGCCGGCCGCAGGACGGACAGGAGGACCCCGGCCGCACCAGGCTGCGCCCTTGGGGCACCCGGTGGATCAACACGTTGTTGAAACTGCCCAGCGCCAGCCCCAGCAACAGAGCCAGCCACCACGGGGTCAACAGAACAAGAGTCTCCATCCGGTCTCCTCACGCGAGGTGCTCTGGCACGGTGCCTGACACCACTGGCCCAAAGAAAAGGGGCCGGAGCAAGCTCCGACCCCTGGTCGTCGTCGTCCGCGGGGCTTAGTAGCCCAGCTGCTGCACGGCTTGACCGAACTCGAAGACCGGCAGGTAAATCACCACCACGATGGTGGCGATGACCACACCGATGCCGATGATCATCATGGGCTCGATCAGACTGGTCAAGCGCGTGATCACCGATTCCACCTGCTTCTGGTAGAACTCCGCCGCCTTTTTGAGCAGCGTGTCCAGCTCGCCCGTTTCTTCACCCGTTTGGGTGAGCTGAATCAGGGTGGGCGGGAAAATGCTGGTCTTGATCATGGCGTTGGAGAGCGAGTAGCCCTCCTTGAGCATCTCCTGCAGGTCGCCCACGCCGCGGGAGACCACGGCGTTGCCCACCACACCCTGCACCAGTTTCAGCGCTTCGGTCACCGTGACGCCCGAGCCGAACAGGATGCCCAGGGTCTTGGCAAACTTGTTCATCACGCTGTCGTGGATCAGGCCGCCGAAGACGGGCAGCTTGAGCAGCATCTGGTCCAGCACCAGTTCGCCGCGATCCGTCAGGGTCAGCACCCAGAGCCAGAACGAGACGAACAGGATGCCGAAGACCGAGATGAAGAAGTTCTGCGCGATGATGTCGGAGAGCGTCACCATCAGGCGCGTGGGAGCGGGCAGGGTCGCCCCCAGCTGGGTGTAGATGTCCGTGAACTGGGGAATGATCTTCCACAGCAGGATGAACACCACCACCAGCAGGAAGCCGAACATGAAGATCGGGTAGTACATGGCGCCCTTGACTTCCTGGCGCGTGTCTTCCACGGTCTCCAGGTAGTCCGCCATGTCCTGCAGCACGGTGTGCAGCGAGCCCGACACCTCGCCGGCCTTGGTCAGCGCGACGTAGAGGCTATTGAAGTGGTACGGGTAGTGGGCCATGGCGTCGGAGAGCTGCAGACCCTGCTTGATCTCCATGTGGACGCCCATCAGGGTGCGCTTGAACTTCTTGTTGCGCTCCTCCCGGGCCAGGTTGCCGATGGCCTTCTCCAGGGTCAGGCCGGCGGAGAACATGGTGGAGAGCTGACGCGTGAAGAAGACCATGACCTTGAGCGGCACGTGGTTCTTCAGGTTCTCCATGGCCGCGTTGATCTTGTCCAGCACGGTCACGCGCTGCACCTGATCGGCCTTGACCTCTTTGAGCTGGATCAAGGTGCCCTGGTTCTTCACCACTTCCAGGGCGGCGTCGAAGGTGGCGGCCGTCAGCGAGGATTCCACCCGCTGCCCGGCGGCGTTGCGGATCACATAGTTGTATTTCGGCATTCAGACCTTCCTAGAAGTCTTCCACCGTGGCACGCTTCACTTCCGCCAGCGTCGTGATTCCGTTCATGGCGCGACTCAGGCCCGCGTAGCGCAGGGAGATCATGCCATGCTCCTTGATGGCCACCTCGCGGATGCGCTCCTGGCTGGCCGCCTCATAGATCAGCTTGCGGATGTCCTGCCGGACTTCCAGCACCTCGAAGATGCCGGTCCGGCCGCGATAGCCGGAATTGCGGCAATGCGGACAGCCCTTGCCGACGTAGATCGGCTTGCCCGTGAACTTGTCCGGATCCTCGTGGATGGCCAGCCAATCCTCGGGCGTGGAGATCTTCTCCTCCTTGCAGTGGGAGCAGATCCGGCGCACCAGGCGCTGGGCCATCACCAGGTTCAGGCAGCTGCCCACCAGGAAGGGCGGGACGCCTAGGTCGATGTAGCGCGTGATGGTGGAGGGCGCGTCGTTGGCGTGCAGGGTGGTGAAGACCAGGTGGCCGGTCAGGGCGAACTTGATCGCGATGTCCGCCGTCTCCTGGTCACGGATTTCACCGATCAGCAGGGTGTCCGGGTCCTGGCGCAGGATGGAGCGCAGCGAGGCGGCGAAGGTCAGGCCGATCTTCTCCCGCACCTGCACCTGGTTGATGCCCTCCACCTGATACTCCACCGGGTCTTCCACCGTGGTGATGTTCGAGGTGATGGAACGCACCTCGCTCAGCGCGGCGTACAGGGTGGTGGACTTGCCCGAGCCCGTGGGGCCGGAGATGATCACCATGCCGTAGGGCTGGGTGATCCAGTGGCTGAATTTGACGTGGTCGTCGTCGTTGAAGCCCAGGTTGCGCAGGCTGAACATGAAGCCCGACTTGTCCAACAGACGCAGCACGACCTTTTCGCCGAAGACCGTGGGCAGGATGCTCACGCGGACGTCCACCAACCGGTCCTGGGTCTTGATGGAAAGACGGCCGTCCTGGGTCAGGCGCCGCTCGGCGATGTTGAGTTTGGAGATGATCTTGATGCGGCTGACGATGCCCGCGTGGCTGGTGATGGGAATGCTCATGGCTTCCATCAGCACGCCGTCGATGCGGTAGCGGATGCGCAGCACGTTCTCCTGCGGCTCCACGTGGATGTCCGTGGCGCGCTCCTGGATGGCCTGGGTGAACATCTGGTTCACCAGGCGCACCACCGGGCTGTCCGCCAGGTCGCGCTCGACTTCCAGCCCGCCTTCCTTGTCGTCCGCGTCGGGATCTGCCACGAACTCCATCTTCGAGATGGTGTCGTGGATTTCCGTCGAGCGCCGGATCTTGGTGTAGAGCCGGTCCACGGCTTCGTCGATGGTGCGTTCGCCGCCCAGCCGGGCCTGGATGGGCATGGTCACGGAGCGCTTGAGCCCGTCCAGCACCACCAGGTCGTCGGTGTCGGCCATGGCCACCACCAGCACGCCGTTCTCGATGCTGATGGGCACCGCGCGGTTGGCCTTGGCAAACTCCTCGCTGACCTTGATCAGCGCGTCGTCGTCCGCCAGCAGGATGCGCTCCGAGGAGACCCAGTCCACGCCCAACTGCTCGGCCAATCCCTCCACCAACTGGTCCTCGCTGAGCAGGTTCAGGTCCAGCATGACCTGACCGATGCGCTTGCCCATGTAGTTCTGGCTGATGGCTTGCCGGACCTGATCCGGGGTGACGTACCCCTTGCGGACCAGGATTTCGCCGATCTTTTCAAACATGCGGATTCATTCCAGTGCTAGAAATCGTGAACCGTGATGAAAACGGCGGGGGCCCACCCGGTGGACCCCCGCCGGAACTGCATCAGTCGCAGGGACGCGTGACCTGAATGATGCCCACGTCCGAGGACGGGCCACCCGGCTGGCGGACGGCGCCCAGGCTCAGGTTGTAGGGATTGTACCGGTAGCAGGGCGGGGTGTCGTCGTCGCACAGCACGCCCGTGTTTTCCAGCACGTCCGGACAGATGGTCAGGGTGACGGTCACCTGGCCCATGATGTCCGTGATCCCTTCGGTGGGATCGAAGGTGCCGCCGTTGGAGCACCAGAACTGGATCAACTGGTTGCTCACCAGGCAGCCGTAGCCGTCGCGCAGCGTGGCGCGCACGGTCACGTCCTGACAGGGCGGCATGCCCGGGCAGGGAAGCATGGGGAACACCACCTGGTCCGTGCTGACCTCGATGGTCAGGTTGTCGTCGCGGTCGCCGGGCTGGAAGGGCAGCTGGAATTCCGCCGTGCCGTCCGGGGTCTGCTTGAAGACGCAGACGTTGCCCGTGCGCCACCCCGTGATCTCTTCCGGATCGAAGGGATTCTCGAAGAGCGGGATCTCGCCGGCCGTGCAGGCCCAGGCCGTGTCGATGACGGCGCCGATGGCCTGACAGTGGTACAGCATGTAATCCTTGGCCACGCCGTGCAGGTCTTCCTCGTCCTCGGCGTCGAAGCCCGTCATGCCGAAACCGTCCATGGAGGCCAGGTTGGCCGGATCCAGGAAGAAGTAGACGGCCGTGCTGTCCTTGACGTCGTTGGAATAGCGATCCCAGAAGTGCGCGGCCCAGGTGACGCGCCACATGGAGGCGCCCACCTGATCGCCCGTGGGATCGAAGTCCAGCGTGCCGTAGGCCGGCGGGCCGGCCACGATGGTCACCAGCGGATAGCTGGAATACACGTCGATGCCCATGTCGTTGATCACGGCGCCCACCTGGACCACGCCCGGCCGGCGGCCGGCGTTGATCACCATCTGGGCGATGCCGTTCTGGGACACCGCGACCAGGGTGTCACCCATGAAGTGGACGTCCTCCATGCCCGGGGTGGAGAGGTAGCTCTCCGGCGGGCTGGCCTGCAGGAAGAACTTGACCGGGATGTCCATGGTCACCAGCGAACCCGAGGCGTCCACCACGCGGGCCTGGACCAGCGCCTCCGAGGCCGAGCCGAAGCCCAGGATCTGGATGCGCGGCGTGGCCGTGGCCATGGTGACGTTGACGGGCAGGCCCGAGTTGACGGTCACGGTGGAGACGTTGCTCCACAGGGTGTCGGCCTGGGTGCCCGAACCCGTCACGAAGTAGGCGCGCACGCTGCTCACGCCCGTCTGGTTGTTCATGCTGAAGACGGCCGCGGCCTGGCCCTGCTCGTTGGTGAAGGCGCCCGCGGTGACCTGGCCGATGCCATTGGTCTTGAAGCCCAGCGGGACGCCGGAGCCCAGGCGCTGGTTCTGGCTGTTGAAGACCGTGGCCAGCACGTTGCTCTGCAGGGAGCCGTTGTCGGGATCCGGCAGGGTCTGGTTGTCGATGCTCAGCGTGATGTGGTGCGGCGTGCCCAGCGGCAGGTCCACCGGGTAGTCCTGCACGTCCTGCAGGTTCGTGGCCGAGCCGTAACCCACCAGCGCCACGCTGAGGGAGAGGGTCTGGCCGGCGTGGCTCTCGTCGCAATCATGCCAGGTCACGCTGGCTACGCCGTTGGCGTCCGTGATGGCCGTGGCCCCCATCTGGCCGAAGGTGGCGCTGAAGGTCACGGTCTTGCCCACGATGGCCGTGTTGGTGTCGTTGTATTTCAGCGACGCCCGCACGTTGGTGACGTTCTCTTCCAGGCACTCGCTGTCGATCTCCAGCTCGCCGCCCGGCACCGGATTGAAGATGACCAGGTCGATGGGCCGCGCGTCCGCCACCTCGAAGAGGTAGTTGAAGGCCCGCCCGCTGGACTGCACCATGGAGAGCACCAGGTCGCCACCCTCCAGCTCGCAGGAGCGCCAGGCGAAGGTCAGGATGCCGGCGTCGTCGGTGACGAGGCTGTACATGCTCTGGTCGGTCAGTTCGCCGAAGCTGGGTTCGATGTTGAAGCGCGCGCCGGAGACCGGGTTGTTGTTGCGGTCGCGGAACTGGTAGACGAAGCGGGTGGAATCCGAGCAGAGCTGGTCGCCGCGCAGCTGCGGATTCTGGGGCAGCACGCGCTGCAGGCTGTAGCCGAAGTCGTTCAGCAGATTGACGGTGGAGGTGGTGAAGAAGTCCGAGCTGCCCGAGATGGCGGCCGTGAAGCGGACGCGCACCGTGTCCGTCGGTTGGTTCGAGGAATTGGCGTAATACACGTTGCCGGTGACGCCGTCGGCGCCCGTCACGCCCTGGGCGGAGACGACGCCCGCGATGCCCGGGCCCACGGAGGCGACGCTGAAGTTCAGCGCCACGCCCTGCACGCCCACGCGCTGGGTCTCGTCGCCCACGGTCACGTCGCGATAGGCGTAGACCTGCACGGGCAGGGTCTCGGCCGCGTCTTCCATTCGATAGATGGTGCTGCCGTCCGCCGGATTGAGGAAGGCCAGCTGGATGTCGCTCTGCTCGATCAGGGTCAGGCTGGCCGAGCCGGTCCGGTTGCCCGCCGCCGCCACGAAGGTGACGGTCTGGTCACCCTCGAAGGCTTGGTCGCTGGGCAGCACGCGGAAGGCGTAGCGCGCCTCGCCGTTGTCGTCCGTCAGGTGGTTGGTCAGCGGAATCAGGGCGCCGCCGAAGGCGGACTGTACCTGGCAGCTCACCGTCACGCCGGAGATGGCCGTGCGTTCGGCGTCCAACACCAGCACGGTGACGGTGTCGCGGATGGCCGTGCGCGAGGACTGGCTGTAGTAGACCTCGCCGTTCTGCACGCTGACTTCCACCTGCGCCACCTGCCGGCCGCCCGTGCCCGTGTTGTCCTGGTTGGTCACCGTGCGACTGTCGCAGGCCGTCCACATGAGGGCGGCGAACGCCAGGAGCGCGGGGAGTAGGAATCTCAGACTCTTCATCGTGGCACTCCTTACTTGTCGTTATCCATGATCAGGTCGTCCAGGCGCAGCTCGTCCTCGACTTCCTGGATGTTGGCCGGCAGCGGCTCGGTCCAGGTGCCTTCGGGCATGAGGATGTGCGGGGTGATCTGGATGACCAAGTCGGTCTTCGAAATGCGCTCCTCGTTGGAGCGGAACAGGCCGCCGATGAAGGGCAGCTTGGAGAGGATGGGCATGCGGTTGACCACGCGGGTCTTCTGGGTCTCCAGCAGGCCGGCGATGATGATGGATTCGCTGTCCTTCACGCGCACCGTGGTGGTCGCCGTCCGGCGCTTCACCTGGGGCACGTCGGAGTTGATGCCCTTCCAGTCGACGATGGAGCTGACTTCCGGGGAGACCTCGGTGGTGATCCAGCCCTCGGGGTTGATGTGGGGCAGGATGCCGAGCTTGATGCCGACTTCCTGCTCCTTGACCGTGATCTGCTGGGACTGGCCGCCGGCGTTGAACACGTAGCTGACCACGTCCACCACGCTGATGTTGGCGGGGCGGTTGTTCAGGGTGGCCACGCGGCTGGCCGCCAGGACGCTGGCCTTGTTGTTGCGCAGCATGAAGTTCAGCGTGACGTCGAAGGCGGTCATCTGCCGGCTGAAGTGGCCGATGTTGTCCAGGTCCAGCGGCTGGAAGGGCGCCGTCTGGGGCAGGGAGCCGCGCGGGGTTTGGATCTCATTCATCCACAGCCAGGGGCCGCCGGCGTTGTTCTTCCAGCCCTGGTTGGAGGTCGGATTCCCCCAATCGTCCGGGATCATCCAGTCCTGCCGGACGGTCCCGTTCTCGGCCAAGATGTTGGTGATCTTGTTCAGCTTGCCCCAATCCACGCCCATCAGTTCCTGGTCGCCCACGACCACTTCGATGAGCTTGGCCTCGAGCATCACCTGGGGCGCCGGGCGGTCCACCCGGGCGACCACGTCGCGCACTTCCTCGAGCACCTTGGTGGAGGTGCGCAGGATCAGCGCGTTGCCGCTGGTGTCCACCTGGGCCAGCTTGGTCATGTCCTGGACCATCTTCAGCACTTCACTGGCCGAGACGTAGTTCAGCGGAATCACGTAGCTGTTGAGGCCCACCTGGGTCTGGATCTTGGCGGGGTCGGCCACCAGGAAGCTGTTGCCCACTTTTTCGTAGGAAAGGCCCGCCGCGCGCACCACGAGATCCAGGGCTTCCTGGACCGGCGTGTCCTTGATGTGCAGCGAGATGCGGCCGAAGTCGTTCTCCTTTTCCTGGCTGAGCTCGGAGCCGGTGACAATGTTGTAGCCTGACTGGCGCGCCAGAATGGCCAGAATGTCCGCCAGATTGGCATCCTGGGCGTCAATGCTGACCCGGTTGTCCAGACTGGGAGTGACGGCCAGGGCCGTCGGCGCGAGCCAGCACGAGGATGCCAGCAGGATGCCTCCGCAGCAGATGGAAAGGAGGGATCGTTTGGTCATCGGGGTCTATCTCCGTGTTTCAGTGAATTCGACCTAGAATTCGAAGTTGCCCTGGGACAGGCGCTTGGCCAGATCCTTGGTGGCGGCTTCCACCTTGAGGGTCAGGGATTGGCCATTGCCGCTCAAACGGACCTGATCGCGACCGATGTCCGCCACCTGGTAGCCCTCGAAGCGGTCGCCCGCGGACACCACGTGGTTCTTGTTGCGCAGCCGGATGATCGCCCGGGGCAGGTCGCCGCTGATGATGCAGGACAGCCGGGGCTTCTTCTCCAGGGCAGCGAGGAAGTTCTTGTCGTCCATCATGATGTTTTTGGAAATCACCACGCGGGACAGTTCCAGCGGATCGATCCGGCTCTCGAAGACGAAGGTCTGGCGCTCCTTCAGGCGCGCCTCCAGCTCGTCCACCGTGCCTTGCAGACGCTGGTCGCTGCCCACGGTGATGTCCGGCTTGGCCTTCAGCTCGGCCACCTGCTGGTGCAGACCCCAGGCCTGCCACCCGAACCAGCCAATGGAGACGAAGAAGAGGGCGATCAGCAGATTCCAGAACAGCTGGTTGTAGGTTTTCATTTGCCCGCCTCCTTGGGGCTCTTGCCGGTTGCCTGCCCGACAGCCTGCACGTCGGAATCGCCCTTGGCGCTGCCGCCCGCGCTGGCGGCCGGCTTGGCGCCCGGCTCGTCCCCGGAGGCCACGGCGTCCGTGTCCTGGTCGCTGCGCACCAGCGTCAGGGTGGACATCTTGATGGTGAAGTCATGCTTCTTCAGGTCGTCGAAGGTCCGGGCGAAGTTCAGCTGGACCAGGTCGTTGCTGACCTTGAAGTACTCCATGGTCACCAGGCGGCTGTCCTTCTCCAGTTCGTTGATCAGCTTGCCGAACTGGGTGAAGTTGCCCTTGAAGGAGACCTGGTAGGGCGTGCGGATGTACTCGGAGATGTTCTTGTCCCGGGGATAGGTCTTCATGTCAGTGATTTCGCAGCCCAGGCTGTTGAGCCGGCCGATGAGGCTGTTGAGGAAATCCAGACTGGCTTCCTCGGTCAGGCCGTCGCGCGTGGATCCCGCCAGGTTCTCGGCGATCAGGTTGGACACACTGCGCAGCTCGCTGGCCAGGATCTGGGCGCTGATCAGTTTCTCCTGGTGGAACTTGAGCTCGGCGTCCAGCTCGGCGATGCGCTGGGGCTTGGCGATCACCACGCTGCCGAAGAGCCAGCTCATGAACAGCGCGAAGCCGATCAGCAGCACGTATCCGGTGATGTTGCGTTTCATTCGGGGCTTCCTTTGCTGTCCTAGGATTCCGGAGTGATCGAGGCGTCCTTCGCCAGGAAGCGCGGCAAGACCTTGCACTGGATTTCGAAGAGCAAGGCCTTCTGGTCATGGCTGATGATGTCCTGGCTGGAGGCGAACTGCACGCTCTCGAAGTCCTGGTTGAAGAGCTGGTTCGCCTTGAGCTGGTCGACAAAGGCCATGATGTTGTCGATGGGATCCTGCCCCTCGCGCACCTTGTGGATGCCCACGATGTACAGGTAGCCCTTTTCGAAGCGCACGCTGGTCAGGGCCATGTCATGGGAGACTTCCATGCCCATGCCCATGACCTTCTGGGTCCAGAGCAGGCGGCTCTTCTCCAGTTTGGCCAGTTTCAGGATGTCCCGCTTGGACAGCTTGTTGCCCGTGTCCGTCAGCTGCTGCAGGTCGGCCTTGACCTTCTCGATCTTCGCCTGCTTGTCAGAGATCATCTGATCCAGCTGCCGGTTCTCCGCCCAGGCCATCCAGCCCACGCCGACGGAGACCAGGGCAAACACGATGAGGAGGGCCCAGCGCTGGTTGTCCAGCTGCTGCGCGATGCGCGCGGCCTTGTCCTCGCCCTTGTTCAGGTTGATGCGATAGATGTGTTGCAACTCAGTCCCTCCTCAGCGCCAGGCCCACGCAATGGGCGAATTGCGGTCCCCGCGCCCCGGCCGGAGCGCCTTCCATTCCGGCCATGGGATCCCAGATCTCCACGGGCATGGAGAACTTGTCGGCCAGCAGCTCGGGCAGGCCGGGCATGGCCGCGCCGCCGCCCGTGAGCAGCACCTTGCCGAAGTCGCTCTTGCCGGTCTCCTTGGCATAGAAGCGCAGCGTGCGCCGCACCTCGTCCAGGAAGTCCTCGATCACCGTGCGCTGCTGCAGGGCCAGCGCGGGCTTGCCGTCGCTGCCGGCGCCGTGGAAGGCCTCCACGCCCTGGCGGCACTTGCGGGTCTCGGCCTCGTCCAGCGTGATGGACTGCTGGCGGGCCAGGTCCTCCGTCAGGTGGAAGCCGCCGATGGGGATCTCGCGGTAGAAGACCCGGCTCTGGTGCCCGGTGACGATGAACTGCGTGCCGCGGGCGCCCAGGCTCAGGAAGAGCACCAGGCCCTGTTCGGGCAGTTCCTGCGTCATGTTGTAGCTGTTGAGCAGGGCCAGCGGCTCGAGGTCCACCACGCCCGGCTTGAAGCCCGAGTCCTTGAGGATGGCCTCGTGCCAGCCGTACATCTTGCGCGTGGTGGCCACCAGCAGGATCCGGGACTTCTGCGGATCTTCGGGATCCTCGCCCAGGCTCTGGTGGTCGATGATGGTGTCGGAATCGTCCAGGGGCAGGTGCTTGCGGGCTTCGAAGATCAGGCTGGAAGCCAGTTCCTCGTCCGACATGCGCACCGAGACGATTTCCTTCATGCTGGTGGCCGGGCCACCCAGCGCCGACACCAGGGTCTTCACCTTGCCGGGATTGATGCGCATCTCGCTCATCAGCTCACGCAGTGTGAGCAAGGTCTCGGCACGGCGCAGCTTCTTGGGCTCGTAGCCCGTCTCGCCGCGGATCTCCCGCACCCCGGCCTTGAGGATCCGGGGAGTTTTGTGATGGGACTCGCACAGCACCGCCTTGATGGAGTGCGTGCCGATGTCAAGCCCCAGCGTCTGATTGGAACTTCCACCGAAGAACATGCGCAGTGTCCTTGCTATTGCTGATCGCCCGAAAAACTTACTCGTTCAATTCCGTCTGCCGCAGGCTGCGCCAGCGGTCATAATCCGGCACCACCATCTCCGTCGCCACGTCCTGGGCGCCGCTGTCGTAGGTCACGCGGAACCAGACCGGCGGCCCGCCGGAGAGGTAATTCTCATCGTAGCGGTAGTTCTTCTGCTGATAGCCGATCCAGGCGTTGCCCCAAGGCCCAACCGGGTTGCGGATGATGAAGCCGCGGTGGGTCTGGACGATGGAGCCGCAGATGTGGATCGTCCCACGCCGGTCATCCAGGTCGGGGGCCCCGATGCAGTCCGGCCGGGCGCCGCCGGGCGCGCTGTCCCAGACGGTGACGTTCGTATTGGACAGACCTTCGCAGCCCTCCACTTGGGGTGCCGGCGTGGGCACCGAGGCATTCCACGCCGTGGTCTTCCAGAACTCGGCCCCGAAGCTGCAGCCCACGGCGAAAATGGCCGCGGTGATGATCACGTCCCGCCGGCCCTGACCACATGGATTGCCGATGTTGCTGTCGCGGAGTCTGCCAGGTTCGAAGTCTTGCCCGCATTCCAAAACCGGGGTCATCATGCCGTTGGCGAAGCCGTTCTGCAGCGTGGCGGCCACGAGGATGTCCTTCTCGCAGGCCAACCCGATGCGGTTGGGGCTGCCCAGCGGGACCATGCCGAAGGGCGTGTTCTCCGCGGGCGGGTCGCCCGGGCAGGGCCCCAGGACCGTGTCCTCGGTGATGATGTTGTCCATGATGAACATGCTATCACTGGAGAGCACGGTGACCTTGCCGCGCACGATGCCTTCCAGCCGGCAGACGCCCTTGACGTAGATCAGCTCGCGGCCCGCCCCGGTGGGCAGGTACTTGGTCTGCCAGTCCAGCCCGCCGCCCAGGACGAAGAGCGTGTCGCCCCCCGGCCCCAGGCTGTCGGCGATGTACTGGGCCACGTGGTAGCGGCTGCGGTCGAACACGAGGTAGGTGGTCACCGGATGCTCGCTGCCACCGTCCAGGAGGATCTTGTCCTCGTAGGTGTGGCTGGGCTGGCGCTGTTCCTTGATCTGCTCGATGGCGCGGTCCGGCGGCCAGGCGATGCGCTGGTAGGGGATGATCCAGCCGCCCTGGAAGACCGCCGGGTACTGTCCCTCCAGCAGGTTGATCACCGCCGGCTCTGTCTGGCTGAACAGGCCGTAGAAGATCGGGTTGCCCGCCGGGGACATCTCGGCGGCGCCGTTGATGTGCACGCGGCCGTAGATGCGTTCGCCCACGCCGAAGCGGACGGGGTTGCCCTCCGGGCCGATCTCGCCGTTGGAGAAATACATGAAGCGCGAGAAGTCGCCGAAGGTGACGCCCACCGCGCTGCGGTGCATGACGGAGTGGTCGCGGCCCCGGTCGTCGCGCCAGGTCACCTCGCCCTGGGCGGACACGAAGTAGTAGGGCTTGGAGCTGGAGACGTCGAAGACCTTGTCCATCTTCAAATCGTGGTAGTTGAAGCGGAAGGTGTGCGCCGAGTTCCCCTCCATGTAGGCGGCGTCCATGATGTCGGTCAGGTTGTCGGGCTCGATCAGGTTGTTTTCGTCGGCGCCCGCGTCGGCCAGCTCCGGGTTGCGCATGAAGCGCGGCAGTCCGTGGACGGCCACGGCGTATTCCGCCGTGTAGCGGGCGTAGACCTGGGCGCGCTCGCGCATCAGCTGGAAGCGGTGCGAGCGGTTCTGCATGAAGTGCGAGGTGGCGATGCTCAGGGCGACCATGCTGAGGATGGCGGTGAGCAGCAGGATGGCCACGCCACTGTCCCCCGAGGCGGCCCAGTGCAGACTGGGACGGCGCTGCGTGATGTCCTTCATGGCGGACTCCTCCCTCGAAGTCGTGTTGGAGGCGGCTCCCCAGCGGATGGCGGTGTTCATTCGCCACCGCCCAGGTTCTGCTGACGCATTTCCTGGATGTGCTTGTTGGGAACCGTCACGATGCGGCGGAAGGAGCGGCTGATGCGCTGCTCCTGCTCCCGATCCTCCACCTCCAGGGTCAGCAGCACTTCCGTCAGGATGTTGGTGATCCGCGCGTTGACGAATTGGCGGTCCTGATAGGGCCGCAGACGGAAGTCCGTCACGTAGACGCGGAAGCGCTTGCCGTTGTTGATGCGCGGATCCAGCTGGGGGGGCGGAAAGTCGTCGATCCACTCCGGCCGGATGCCGTTGCGCTGGACGATCACTTTGCGATCCCCTTCCCGCGAGAGGGCGGTTTCCACCTGGCGGCCGGTGTTGAAGGAGCCCAGGAAGTTGAACTCGATGTCCTCCTTGGCCCGTCCGCCGGCATTGGCGTTGCGCGTGATCTCGTGGGCCGTGCCGAAGGAGTCGCAGGCTTCGGTCAGCACCTGGTCCGCGTAGAAGTGGAGGTCGTTGAGGATCTTGTCGCGGGCCATCTGGCGGGCCTGGACGATCAACACGGTGGTCAGGCCCAGCACCATGACGCCCATCATGGAGATGGAGACCATCAGCTCCATCAGGTAGACGCCCCTCTCGGAGCGCAGTCGACAGGGCTTCATGCGGACTCCCCTCTGACCCGGGACGGGTCGGATGAGTGGTTGAAGCGGTTCGTGGGGGGCCCCAAGGCCGCATTGGGCCGGAGACGGTCCCGCTGCTCGCGCTCGCGTTCCCAGAGCGGGGTGCGCAGGCGCAACAGGGCGGCATTGGGCAGGGAGACCACGCGGCGGTACTCCCGGCTCAGGCGCTGACCGTTGTCGCGGTCCTCCAGCTCCAGCACCAGCCGGAGCTCCACCAGATCCTGCCAGAGCACGTAGGGCATGTGCCACTGACGATCCGGGTAGTCGCCCACCGTCAGGTCCCGCACCGTGACGCGCTGGCGCCGGCCGTTGCCGCGCCGGGGATCCAGTTCCGCCGGCGGGAAGTCGTTGCACCAGTCCAGCCGCTGATTGTTGCGCAGGATCAGCACGTTGCGCCGTCGGTTGAGCAGCAGGCGGGTTTCCGCGGTGCGACCCAGGTTGCGGTAGGCGAGCCGGCGGAACTCCAGGTTCTCCACAAAGCGCGCGCCGGTCAACGGCTCGTTCAAACCGTTGGGCAGCACCTGGCTGGCCTGGGCGGCCGCGGCGGCGGCCTCGTCCAGCACGGCGTCGGCGTAGAAGTGCAGGTCGGTGAGCACCTTGTCCTGCGCCACCTGCCGCGCCTGCACCACCAGGAGGGTGACCATGCCCAGCACCACCACGCCCAGAATCGCAACGCCGGCCAGCATCTCCACCAGGGAGACGCCGGCGTCGGAACGCTGCGGAGCGTGGAGCCTCATGGTCATCCTTTCTAGCGCAGCTGGTTCACGGCCGTGCGCAGGGTTTCGCGGCGCATGGCGGTGCCCTCGGGCCAGGTGATGGACACGGTGATCTGGAAGGCGTCGATGCCCGCCAGGCGGATCAGGTCGATCTGGGGCGCCGGTTCGAACTCCGCCAGCACGTAGTCGCGCTCCCGGCGGTTGCCCGTGTCCAGGGCCACGAAGTGTCGCGCGCTGGGCCGCGGGTGGTTGATGCCGAAGACGTAGACCGAGGCTTTCCAGAACTCGATCTCGCCCTGCAACTCCTCCAGGGCCCGCATGCGGCGGTATTCCTGCTTGGTCAGTTCGTGGGCCTGGTAGATATTCTTTACCAGGGCCGTGGAGGTGACCATCAGCAGCAGCACGGCGATGAGCAGCTGCGGGTAGAAGGCGATGCCCGTCTCCCCCAGGATCCAGGCCCGCCGGGCCGGCGTCTCGTGTGGCCGCATGGTCCCTCCTTCCCGTCGCCGGGATCAGACGTAATGGTCGCCCAGCTCCAGATCGAAGACCTTGGGATTCTCCGCGATCTGGATGGCTTCCTGCCGGTCCACCTTGCCCTCGCGCACCAGCCGCAGCAGGTCGCCGTCCAGCGTGTGCATGCCGGACTTGGACCCGCTCTGGATCACGTTGGGGATCTGGAAGATCTTGTCTTCGCGGATCAGGTTGCGCACCGCCGTGGTGGCCACCATCACCTCCGTCACCACCACGCGGCCCTTGCCGTCCTTGGTGGGCAGCAGGCGCTGGGCCACCACCGCCTCCAGCGACTCCGACAGCATGGAGCGGACCTGCTGTTTCTGGGCGCTGGGGAAGATGTCGATGATGCGGTCGATGGTCTTGGTCGCGCTGGAGGTGTGCAGGGTCGCCAGCACCAGGTGGCCGGTCTCGGCCGCCGTCAGCGCCAGCTGCACGGTCTCCAGGTCGCGCATTTCACCCACCAGGATCACGTCCGGGTCCTCGCGCAGGGCCACGCGCAGGGCGCTGGCGAAGGAATGCGTGTTCGCCCCCACTTCGCGCTGGTTGATCATGCAGTTGCGCGAGGTGTGGAAGAACTCGATGGGATCTTCGATGGTGATGACGTGCTTCTCGTAGGCATCGTTGATGATGTCCACCATGGCGGCCAGGGTGGTGGACTTGCCCGAGCCCGTGGGCCCGGTGAGCAGCACGAGGCCGCGGTCCTTGAGCGCCAGTTCCGTCAGCACCTTGGAGGGCAGCCCCAACTCGTCCAGGGACTTCAGCGAGTCCGGAATGGTGCGGAAGACGGCCGAGGTGCCCAGGATCTGCTGGAAGAAGTTGACGCGGAAGCGCGCCACGCCTTCCAACTTGTAGGAGAAGTCCACCTCGTACTTCTCTTCGAAAACCTGCTTCATGCGGGAGTTCATCACCCGGGAGCCGTAGGTGTCCATCGCCTCCTGGGTCATCACTCCCATGTTCAACTTCTTCAGCGAACCGTGCAGGCGGATCATGGGCGTGTTGCCCACCGACAGGTGCAGGTCCGAGGCGCCCTGCTCCACCGCAAAAGTCAACAGCTGGTCGATTTCCACGCGGACCCCAGTGCTTGGTCAGGATTGAGAAGTGGCGTGTCCGGCGGTCCGGGCAGTCCAGTCACTCGCCCCGACGTGTGGTCGGGGACGGTCAAGTTGAGCGTGCCGGTCCGGCAAAGGGCCGGCCATCCGGAGGGACGGCCGACCCGCGCGATTCGCTAATTGCCGGCGGTCTTGGGGAAGCCGTAGCCTTCCCAGCGCCCTTCCTGGATGTTGAAGGTGACCACGTTGCCCGCGCCGCCCTTCATTTCGGCGGTGGAGGTGGCCTGGATCTGCTGGTCGCCGACCAGCTGGAAGGTCCACTGACGCATGGTGGCGTTGTCCAGCTCCAGGTAGCCGCCCTCGGTCATGATCGTCAGGTCCGACGGCCACGAGCCCGTCTCCTGCTGATAGATCTTGGCCGCGTTCAGGATGGCGTTGATCTGCACCTTGGCATCGGACGCCCGGGCGCCGCGAACGGCCTGGATGTACTTGGGCACGGCGATGGCAGCCAGAATGGCCACCAGGATCACCACGATCAGCACTTCGACCAGGGTAAAGCCGCGTTCGTCTTTGCGGAACTTCATTCCATGTCTCCCCGAGTTGAAAGGTTTCTGAGTGGCCCGCCGGCCCTCGCAGGCCTGGCCCCATTGAACGGTTTCCAAAGTAGGTACCTGCCCAGAGGCAGACAAGGACAAGGATCCGGAAGGGCGAGATTCCCTTCCCCGGCCGCGTCCATCAAACCTTACACCTTGCCTTGGCCCTTAACATGTCGCCGCCCCTGCCTGACGATGGGGCGACCTGAATCAGGCTTTCAGCCCGGTTTTCGGCCGTCTCCGAAACTGGTGCAAGAATTCGGCCAATAATTGCCCCCGCCGCTTCAGCAGCGGGAACCTGGCCGGCCCCCAGAGCGCGGCGACCCCGGCTGAGGTCCGGGGGCGCGCGGGAGCGGACAGGATCCACATTCGGCCCCGCGGGGGGCCTAAAACTCCAGGGTCAGCCCGTAGACCGGCATGATCCGCCAGCCATACCAGGTCTTGACCTCCCCGTCGCGGTGGTGCCAGTAGCGGTAGGCCACGTTTTTCTGGTTGTAGGCGTTCTCGATGTCCCAGAACTGGACCAGGTTGCAGCGCTTGCCCTGCGTGCGGTGATCCAGCCGCAGATCCAGCCGGTGGTAGACGGGCAGGCGCTCGCTCTGGTAGTCCTCCAGCCGGTGGCGCGTGTCCCCGGCCAGGGCGCTGGCCGCCGCGTCCACGGGCGTGGTGGGCAGGCCGCCGCTGATCCGCCACTTCAGGCTCATCTCCCAGCGGTGGTTGGGCACCCAGCCGAGAATCAGCGTGCCCATGTGGCGCCGGTCGAAGGGCCCGGGCCGCCAGGGACCGCTGGGGGTCTTGTAGCCGGAGACGGACCAGGAGTAGCTGGCGCTGCCGTAGGTCCGGTCGCCCAGCTTCTTCTGCGCCAGCAGTTCGAGGCCGTGGCTGCGGCCCGTCCCGCTGGAGCTCAGCCGCCCCAGGTAGGTGTAACCGTAGTAGCTGCCCGCGTCCGCCAGGGGCACGTCCGGGGAGAGCCCGCTGACGGGCAGGTCCCGGTAGCGGCGCGCGAACAGGTCCAGCGACACCAGCCATTCCGGCCGGGGCCGCCACTCCAGCCCGAGCTGGGCGTGCCGGCTCTTCATGCTGGTGACTGCCGTCCGGTCGTCGCTCTGCACGCGCCAGGAGACGGGCAGGCCCTGGGCGTAGCCGCCCGCCGCCAGGTTGAGCGCCCAGGCCGGCCCCAGCGCCTGGCGCAGGGAGGCGCGCGGCTGCAGATCCAGGCTGCCCGTGTCGTCGTCGTGGTCCAGCCGCAGGCCCAGCCGCAGGGAGCGGCCGGGGACGGGACGCCACTCCGCCTGGCTTAGTGCCCAGAGCCGCCGCTGCCCGTGGCGCAGGTCCAGGCGCTGATCAGGCAGGCTGTCGCCCCAGCTGGAGCGCATCTCCGCCAGCCGCACGTCGTGGACGGAGGCGCTGTGGTCCAGGCCCAGCCCCAGCGTCAGGTCCAGCCGCCGGCCCAGCCGGACCCGCTCGTGGGCCAGGCTGAGGGTCTGTTCGCGGGCCAGGTTGCGGATCCGGTTGCCGCCGTTCCAGGCGGAGAAATCGTGGTCGAAATCCAGCTGGTTGAGGGTGAGACGCCAGGACTGCAGCCGTCCGTCCGCCGCGGTCCGGCGCAGGGCCAGTCCGCCGGCCAGCGTGTGCTGCAGCTGGTCCACGTTGTAGTTCTGGTCCGGGTCCTCGGCCGTGGTGAAGCGGATGCGGTTGACGCCGCTGAGCAGCAGGCCCGACAGCCGCCAGGCGCGCGCCAGGTCCAGCTGGAACGAGCCGCCCAGGTCGGCCATCACCGGCGCGTTGGCGTAGCCGATCTGGCTCTTGAGCAGTTCCAGGTAGCTGCGCCGCGCCCCGGCCAGCCAGGAGCCGCGCCCGCCGGCCAGCGGGCCCTCCAGTTCCAGCCCCAGTCCGGCCAGGCTGAGAAAGGCCTCGCCCTGGCTGCGCTCGCGGTCGCCCTCGCGGAAGCGGATCTCCATCACCGAGCTGAGCCGGTCGCCGTAGCGCGCGTCGAAACCGCCCGGGGAGAAGTGCACCTGGTCGATGAAGTCCACGTGGATCATGCCCATTGGGCCGCCCGTGCCGCCCTGGCTGCCGAAGTGGTTGAGGTTGTGGATGGGGTGGCCGTCCACCAGGAAGAGGTTTTCCAGCGGGTTGCCGCCGCGGGCGATGATGTCGTTGCGCTGGTCGTCGGCGCCCATCCCCACGGAGGGAAGCGACTGCACCAGGCGGTTGACGTCCTCCGCGCTGCCCGGCGCCCGGCGGATCTCCTCGCGCCCGAACTCCTGGGTGACGGCGCCCGTCTGCTGACGCCCGGCGAAGTACTCGGGCCGCACGGTGAGCTCCGCCAGCCGCAGATCCACGGGCGCCAGCCGCGCCAGCAGCGGATCCTCCCGCCCCGGCCGCGCCACCACGTCCGTCAGCACCACGCTGCCGTAGCCCAGCATGCTGACCTGCAGCGACCAGGTTCCGGCGGGCACCTGGAGGATGCGGAAGCGGCCTTCCAGGTCCGTGGCGGCGCCCAGGCGCGGGCTTGCGCCCAGCAGTTCCACGTTGGCTCCGGCCAGGGGCTGCTGGGTGCGGGCGTCCAGCACGCTTCCCGCCAGGCTGCCGCGCGGATCGGCCTGCTGGGCGGCGGACAGCGGCTGCCCGCCGGTCAACCACAACAGGCCCAGGATGAAGAGCAGGGCGCGCCGCATCCGGACCGCCTCCCGTTCCTGCCGGCCTGGGCCTGCGCGGCACTTCGCACCCGAATACCGGCCCAGGCCCGCTCGACTGCTACAGCAGCTGCCGGAAGAAGTCGTTGCCCTTGTCGTCCACCAGGATGATCGCCGGGAAGTCACGCACCTCGATCTCCCAGACCGCCTCCATCCCGAACTCGACGAAGTCCAGGACCTTCTGGCTGAAGATGTGCTCCTGGGCCAGCAGGGCCGCCGGTCCGCCCGGGCTGCCCAGGTAAAAGCCGCCGTTGGCCTGGCAGGCCTCCGTGACCACCTGGCCGCGGTTGCCCTTGGCGATCATCACGTGGCTGCCGCCGGCTTTTTGGAAGGCGTCCACGTAGGGATCCATCCGCTGGGCCGTGGTGGGGCCGAAGGAACCGGTGGCCTTGCCGTTGGGGGTCTTGGCCGGGCCGGCGTAGTAGATCGGGTGGTCGCGGAAGTAGGCGGGCAGCGGCTGGCCGGCCTGCAGCATCTCGAAGAGCCGGGCGTGGGCCATGTCCCGGGCGACGACCAGCTTGCCGCTCAGGCGCAGCAGGGTCTTCACCGGGTACTGGGAGAGCTCCTCGCGGATCTCGGTCATGGGCCGGTTGAGGTCCACGGGCACGCTCGTCGAGGCGTCCAGCTGCCGGCCCGTCAGGAAGCGGCCCGGATCCAGCTCCAACTCCTCCAGCCAGACGCCCTCGGCGTCGATGCGCCCCTTGATGTTGCGATCGGCGCTGCAGGAGACGCCCATCCCGATGGGGCAGCTGGCGCCGTGGCGCGGCAGGCGGATCACCCGCACGTCGTGGCAGAAGTACTTGCCCCCGAACTGGGCGCCGATGCCCAGCCGGCGGGATTCCTCCAGCAGTTCGGCCTCCAGCTCCAGGTCGCGGAAGGCCGCGCCGCCGGGGCCGCCCTGGGTGGGCAGGCTGTCGTACCAGCCGCAGGAGGCCAGCTTGACGGTCTTCATCACGGTCTCGGCGCTGGTGCCGCCGATGACGAAGGTGAGGTGGTAGGGCGGGCAGGCCGCCGTGCCCAGGGTGCGCATCTTGTCCACCAGGAAGGGCTTGAGCGCCGCCGGGGTCAGCACGGCCTTGGTCATCTGGAAGAGCTGGCTCTTGTTGGCGCTGCCGCCGCCCTTGGCCACGAACAGGAAGCGGTAATCCGTGCCGTGGGAGGCCACGATGTCGATCTGGGCGGGGAGGTTGCTGCCGCTGTTCCTCTCCTCGTACATGCTCAGGGGCAGCATCTGCGAATAGCGGAAACTCTCCTGCGTGTAGGCCCGGAAGACGCCGCGCGAGAGGGCCTCCTCGTCGCGGCCGGAGGTGGCCACGTGGTGGCCCTTCTTGGCGTAGATGATGGCCGTGCCCGTGTCCTGGCAGAAGGGCAGCTGGCGCTCGGCGGAGATGACCGCGTTGCGCAGCATGGCCTGGGCCACGTAACGGTCGTTGTCGCTGGCCTCGGGGTCGTCCAGGATGCGGGCCACCAGTTCCTGATGGCTGGGCCGCAGCAGGTAGTTGACGTCGGAGAAGGCGCGGCGGGCCAGCAGGGAGAGGGCCTCGTGCCCCACGTAGAGCAGCTCGTCGCCCTGGAAGGCCTGCAGCTTCACGTCATCCTGGCCCAGCAGGGCGTAGGGCGTGGTGTCCGGGCCCAGGGGGAAGGGGTCGTGATACGTGAATTCCATGGCTCCTCCGATGCTCGACTTCTCTGTGACTTGCGCTCGCCGGGATGGGTGATCCCACTTTCAGATGGTCTTCATCCCGATGATCGACATGAACTCCGCCCGGGTCTCCTGGTCGTCGTGGAACTCGCCCAGCATGGCGCTGGTGGTGGCGTAGCTGTTCTGCTTCTCCACGCCGCGCATCTGCATGCACATGTGGCGGGCCTCCAGCACCACGGCCACGCCGCCGGGCTCCAGCACGCGCATCAGGGTCTGGGCCACCTCGTGGGTCAGGCGCTCCTGCACCTGCAGGCGCCGGGCGTGCATGTCGATGATCCGCGGAATCTTGGAGAGCCCGATGACCTTGCCACGCGGCAGGTAGCCCACGTGGGCGCGGCCGAAGAAGGGCAGCAGGTGATGCTCGCAGAGGCTGAAGAACTCCACGTCCTTGACGACCACCATCTCGCTGCAGTCCTCGTGGAAGACCGCGTCGTTGAGCAGCTTGCCCAGGTCCATTCGGTAGCCGTTCGAGAGGAATTCCCAGGCCTTGGCCACCCGCTGCGGCGTGCGCAGCAGACCCTCGCGCTCCGGGTTCTCGCCCAGGCGGGCCAGCAGTTCGCGGGTGAGTTCCTCCACCCGGGTCAGGTCGGCGGGCGTCATGTCAGGGTCCTTTCGTTTGCCCGGCGTCGGGCCTGGTTCACGTACTCGCCGCGGGGCAGAGGTCCGCCAGGCCGCAGTCCGCGCAGCGCGGCCGCCGGGCCACGCAGACCGCCCGGCCGTGGTCGATGATCCGGTGGGTGAAGGCCACCCACTCCTCCGGCGGCAGCAGGTCCATCACTTCGCGCTCGATCTGCACCGGATCCCGGGACTCCGTCAGGTCAAGCAGGCCCAGGATGCGGATCATGTGCGTGTCCACCACCACGGCGGGCTGGCCGTACCAGGTGCCCAGCACGCAGTTGGCCGTCTTGCGGCCCACCCCGGGCAGCCGCACCAGCTCCTCCAGCCGGTCGGGCACGCGCCCCGCGTGCTCCTCGACGATCAGCCGGCAGCAGCCCTGGATGGCGCGAGCCTTCTGGTTGTGGTAGCCGCAGCTGTGCACGGCCCCGGCCAGCTCCTCCAGCCCGGCCCCGGCCAGGGCCGCGGCGTCGGGCCAGCGCCCGAACAGGCCCGGCGTCACCTGGTTGACCCGGGCGTCCGTGCACTGGGCGGACAGGATGGTGGAGACCAGCAGCTCCAGCGCCGAGGCGTGCCGAAGCGCGCAGCCGCTGTCCGGGTAGGCCTCCCGCAGCCGCTGCGCCAGCGCCCGGGCCCGGGTCCGCCGGGCGGTCGCGGACTCTCCCGCCCGCCGACTCACGAGGTCTCGCCTTGGGGCGGGGCGTCCGCCCAGAGTTCGTCGGGCCGGCTCTCCCCGTCCGGGCGGGCCAGGCGCACCAGCAGGTGGCAGGGCAACGGCAGACCCAGCCCCGCGGCCCACTCGGGCTCGTGGAAGTCCGACGCCGCCAGCCGGCCCAGCTTGACCGTGGCCTTCTCCCGCAGACTCAGGGCGCCCGAGTTGTTGCCGCTTTCCCGGTGCAGCTGGGAGACGGCCAGCTGGATCAGCGCCTGCAGCCAGAGCCGGTCGTCCCCGCTCAGCTCCAGCCAGAGCTCCTCCCAGATCTCGTGGGCGGAAAAGCTGTGCCCGCGGCGGGCCTGGCGCAACCCGCGGGCGGCCAGCGAGCGCCGCTGCTCGGTGGGCGTGCTCATGCGCCGGACCCCCGCGCGCCGGCCGGCGTCTCCAGGGCCTGGCGCACGCGCCGGCTCAGCGATTCCAGCGTGAAGGGCTTGCCGAGCAGGGGCGCGCCCTGGGCGGGGCTCAGGTCGTGGCGGCTGAGTTCGCCGTCCGTGTACCCGCTGCAGAACAGCACGCGCGCGTCGGGCCAGATCTCCAGCAGGCGCCGCACGGCGGCGGGCCCGCTCATCCCGGGCATGATCACGTCGCTGAAGATCAGGTCGGCGGGCCGGGGCTGGGCGCGGGCCAACTCCAGGGCCTCCATCCCGTCGGCGGCGGCCAGCACCTGGTAGCCGCAGTGCTCCAGCAGCCGCACGGTCAGCTCGCGCACGGCGGGTTCGTCCTCCAGCACCAGGATGGTCTCGCTGCCCCGGGGCAGTTCGCCGCTCTCCTGGGGCACTTCGATCTGGCGGACCTGCAGAGCCCCGATGGAGGGGAAATAGAGCCGGAAACGCGTGCCCGAGCCCGGCCGGCTCTCCACGGTGATGGCGCCGCCGCACTTCTTGACAATGGCGTAGACGATGGAGAGCCCCAGCCCCGTGCCCTTGCCCAGGGCCTTGGTGGTGAAGAAGGGTTCGAAGATCCGGCTGTGCAGGTTCTCCTCGATCCCGTGGCCCGTGTCGCTCACCTCCAGCTGGACGTAGGGGCCGGGCGGCAGGCTCATCACGCGCCGGGCCTGGCCGGGGCTGAGTTCCAGGTTTCGCACGCGCAGGCTCAGCTTGCCGCCGTCGGGCATGGCGTCGCGGGCGTTCACCACCAGGTTGATCACCACCTGCTCGATCTGCCCGGGATCCGCCCGGATGGCCCAGCCCTCGTCGTCCTTGAGCCACTCCAGCTCCACCGACTCGCCGATCAGCCGGCGCAGCATGTTCTCCAGATCGTCCAGCAGGCGCTGCAGCAGGAGCGGCCGGGGGGCCATCTCCTCCTGGCGGCTGAAGGTCAGCAGCCGGCGGGTCAGCTCCGCCGCGCGCTGGCAGATCTGGATCTGGTCCTGCAGGTAGCGGCGCACGGAGTCCGGCTCGTCCATGTGCTGGAGCGCCAGCTCGGCGTTGCCGCTGATTCCCGTCAGCAGATTGTTGAAATCGTGGGCCAGGCCGCCCGCCAGGCTGCCGATGGCGTCCAGCTTCTGGGCCTGGCGCAGCTGCTGCTCCAGGTTGCGCAGCTCGGTGACGTCCTGGACCATGAAGATCGCCCCGCTCACCCGTCCGAAGGCATCCGCGTGGGGCGAGATCTGCACCAGCAGCTGGCTGCGCACCCCGTAGATCGAGGTGTAGTCCAGCTCCAGGTTGCGCACCACCTCGCCGCGCCCCACCCGCTCCAGCAGGTCGTCGATGGGCACGCCGTGCAGGCCGGGCAGTTCGGCCAGGGGCCGGCCCAGCGCCCGGGAGGCCGCCTGGCGCGGCACGCCCATCATCTGCTCCATGGCGGGATTCTCGTAGACCAGGACGCCGGAGAGGTCCACGTACATCACGCCCATGGGCGCGTGCTGGATCAGACCCCGGTTGAATTCCTCCGAGGCCTTGAGGACCGCCTCGGCGTACTTGCGGTCGGTGATGTCGCGCACGATGGCCAGCAGGAAGTGGCGCTCCCCCAGGTCCAGGGGCGAGAGCGAGACCTCGGCGTCGAAGGTGCTGCCGTCCACCCGGGCGTGCAGCCACTCGAAGAACTGGCGCTTGCCCGCCGCGGCGGCGGCGATGTGCCGGGCGGCGCGCTGTTCGCTGGGAATCCCGTCGCGCTGCAGGGGTGGCGAGAGTTCCAGCGGCCGCATGCCCGCCAACTCCGCCGCGGAGCGCCCGAACATGCGCGAGGCGGCGGGATTGCACTCGACAAAGCGCTCGCCCTCCATCAGGAAGATGGCGTCCAGGGCTTCCTCGAACAGGCCGCGGTAGCGGATCTCGCTCTGGCGCAGGGCGCTCAAGGTCTCCAGCTGCGGGCTCAGGTCCTGCACGCTGCCCAGCAGGCCCAGCGCGCCCTGCTGCTCGTCACGCAGAACGCAGAGCCGGACCTGGACCGGCAGCTCGCGGCCGTCCGGCCGCTTCAGGCCGCTCTCCAACTCCAGGGGCATGCGCTCCGCGCCGCCCGCCAGGATCTCCTCCAGCCCGAGCCGGGGCAGGAACTCCGTCGTCGGGTGGCCCTCCACCTGGCTGCGGGTCAGGCCCAGCAGGTCGCCCAGGGCCTGGTTGCAGAAGGTGATCCGCCCCTGCGGGTGGACGAAGAACAGCGGCGCGGGCACCAGGTCGCCCATTTCCTGCAGCATCAAGGCGGTTTCGTGGCCCAGGCGCGGGCTCAAGTCGCTGCCGGCGCCCAGATCCTGGAAGCGCTTCCGTAGCATGTGTTCCAGCGCCAGCAGGCGCTCGCGCAGCTGGCCCAGGGTTTCCGAGCGGTCCGGGTGGATCGTCATGCCGCCCTCCCGCCCGGGTCGGGGGCCCGGGTGGAGCCGTGTGGATGGAAGCAGAAGTTGTCCATGAATTCCGCACTCCTTTGCAGGCTCCGGCAGGCTCCAGTTATTCCACAAGGGCACGGGGTCCGGGAAGATCCCGGACGCCGGCAGGCGGAAAGCTGGTCTGGAAACACGCTGCGCTCGAAACAGAACGTGATTCAAGGTACTCGACAGGGTCCGATCCCCCAAGACCGGGCTTGTACTTGGGCGCATTCTACCGGACCCTTTCTCGTGGATGTCGGCTGCCGGGACGCAATCTCCCCCTCGCACCTGCCGATAAGCCGGGGACCAACTCTTGAAGGGACCTGAAAACGGGCGCACGGATCCACATCAGCCAGCATCCGGGCCGGGTGCGCAACTCCACTGAGGACTGGGCCGCCGGCGAGGAGCGGGCGGGCCGGCTGGCCTGCGCCATCTGCGACGGGATGGGTGGCATGCGGCACGGCGACCGGGCCGCCCGGGCCGTGGCCGACCGCTTCCTGACCCTCTGTCTGCACGACGAGCGCAGCCTGAGCGCCGCCTGGCCGCCCAGCTCCCAGCGCGTGCAGCTGGAACTGGCGGTGGTGATGGCCCGCCTGCAGGCCGAACTGCGCGAGCGCCGGGTGGCCACCACCTTCACGGGTCTGGCGCTGACCGGGCTGCGCGGACGGCTCTACCACGTGGGGGACAGCCGGGCCTACCTGCTGCGCGGCGGCGGCGCGCGCCAGCTCAGTCGCGACCACCGGGTGAGCGCGGACCAGCCCCAACTGCTCAGCCAGGCCCTGGGCTCGCCCCAGCACGACCGGCTGGAGTGCCTGGACCTGGAGTTGGAGCCCGGCGACCGCCTCCTGCTCTGCAGCGACGGCTTCACCCAGACGGGGCTGGAATCGGCGGATTTGCCGCGCCTGCTGGCCGCGGACGAGGCGGACGCCCGGGTGCCGGAGTTGTTGCTGGAGGAGGCCCTGCGGCGCGGCGCGGAGGACAACCTGAGTCTGGTCTGGATCATTCCCGAGGCGGCGGCATGACCCCCCATCCGGCAGCCGATTCCCTGCGCTTCACGGAGCTGCGCCCCCAGGGCGAGGGCGCCAGCGCGCGGGTCAGCTGCGCGCTGGACCGCTGGACGGGCCGCGAGGTCGTGCTCAAGGAGGCCCGCGCGCTGGGCCAGGGCGGCCACGGCTTCCTGAAGGAGGCGCGGCTGCTGCAGATGCTGCGCGCCCCGGTCTTCCCCGAGCTGGTGGAGTTCGATCCCGGCGGCGATCAGCACCCCGCCCGCCTGGTGTTGGAGAAACGCCCGGGACCGGCCCTCTCGGAGCTGACGGACTCCCCGGCCTGGGCCCTGGCCGCCGGCGAGGCGGATTGGATCGCCGTCCAGGTGCTGCAGGGGCTGTCCGAACTGGCCGAACACGGCTGGATCCACGGCGACCTCGGTCCGGCCAACCTGCTGCTGGACGGCAGCCGGGCCAGCCTGCTGGATCTGGGACTGGCGCGCTCCACGCACGACCGCCACCGGGCCCGCTCGGGCACGCTCAGCGTGATGCCGCCGGAGATCCTCAGCGACGGGCTGCCCCATCCGCGCTCGGACATCTTCTCGCTGGGCGCCCTGCTCTTCCAGCTGCTCAGCGGCGCCTCGCCCTTCCCGGAGAATCCCGACGAGGCCGTGGGCGCCATCCTGGCCGGCCGCTTGCGACCGGCCGGCCGCGCGGCCACGCACCCGCTCTTCCCCTTCATCCTGCGCTGCCTGCACACGGAACCCGGCCGGCGCCCCGCCCCGCGGGAGGCCCTGGCCGAGCTGGCGGCCGCCCTGCCCGCCGCCCGGACGGCCCTGCTGCTGCCCCGCCGCGGCCCGGGCAACTGGGAGGCCGGCCTGCTGGAAGACGTGGTCACCCGGCTCGCCGCCGGCGCCTGCGTGCGCCTGCACAGCGGCAGCGCGGGTCCTTGGCGCGCCCGGCTGAACCAGCTGCAGGTGGAGGTCTCCGCCCGGCGCGGTCCGCTGCTCGGCATCCAGCGCGCCGAAGGGGAGTCGCTGCTGGACTGGCTGGCCCGCCGCGTGGACCATCCCGGCCGTCTGCAGCACTACCCGGAACTGGCCGGCGCCCTGGAGCGCCGCCGGGGCGGGCGGGACCTGCTGCGCCTGGTGCTGGGCTTCCTGGACGACCAGCTGGGCCGGCCCCGCCAGGGCCTGTGCTGGCTGACCCGACCCGGCGATCCCGACGCGGCCCGGCTGGACGATCTCGTCGCCCTCTGCGGGCGGCAGGGCCGTCCGCTGCTGATTCTGGAACTGGACACTGCTCCGGCGGACGCCCTGCGGCTGGAAGCCCCCGGCCGGGACACCTGGCAGGGCTGGCTGCGCCGGCCGGCCCCGGGCATCGAACTGAGCGAAGCGGCCGCCGCGGCCCTGGACGCCCTCACCGGCGGGCAGAGCGAGCACATCCCGCCGCTGGTGGCCCGCTGCATCAGCGAAGAGCGCCTGCTGTGCCGGAACGGGCTCTGGGAATTGAGTCCGCTGGGCCTGCCCGCCCAGGGAGCCCGCGGGGCCGCGGATCTGGACGCCCTCGCCGGACCGGTCCGCCGGGCGCTGCTGCGGGCCTGCGCCTGGCTGGAGCCCGCGCCGGCTGGGGCCTGGCGCTCCCACGTCCTCCAGGGCCGCGAGCGCGAGTTGGAGAGCCTGGAGGGCGCCGGCTGGCTGCGCGACCGGGGCGACGGCCAACGGGAGCCGCAGGCCGGCGTGCGCGAGCTGCTGGGGCTGGCCCGTCTGCAACCCGAGCACCTGGAGATCCTGCACGAGCTCTGGAAGCTCCCCGAGCCGCCGGCCGAGCTCTGCCTCCTGCACCTGGGCCGCTGCGAACTGGGGCTGGTCGATCCGCTGGTGGCGCGCGACGTGCTGTTGGCGGCCCCCGGTCTGGTGGATCCCGCGCGCCGGGTCCGGTTGATCGAGGAGCTGCTGCCCTCCCTGGCGCGGGGCGAAGTGGGCGAACTGGAAACCCTCTTGGCCACGGGCCTGCTGGCCCAGGGGCGCCCGGCGGAGGCCCGGCGCCTGCTGCGCGGCCTGTTGCGCCGCGCCCGGGGCGGGTCCGTGCTGCCGCTGATAAACCGCTTGGCCTTCGTCTACAGCCTGCTGGGCCGCAATCGGCTGGCCCTGCGCCTGCTGCAGCGGGCCCGGGAACTCGCCACCGAACCCCTGGACCGCCTGCTGCTGCGGGTGACGGCGCTGGATCCGCTGCTGCGCAGCGGCCAGCACGCCCGGGCCGCCGCGGAACTGGAGGCCTGCCTGCCCGATCTGCGGGACTGCGATCCGGCCGCCGGACCCCAGCAGGCCCACGCGCTCAATTCCGCCGGGGCCGCGGCCTTCCAACTGGGACGAACGGAGGACGCCGCGCACCTCTGGACGCAACTGGACCGGGCGGGCCGGCAGCTGCTCCAGGTCCAGCAGCGGGTCTGGCTGGCCAACAACCTGGGCATCCTGCACCTGCAGGCCGGGCGGATCGAACAGGCCCGCGGGGAACTGGAGCAGGCCGGACGCGAGGCCGCGCTCTACCACTTGGAACGCTACGAACTGATGGCCCGGGTCAACCTGGCGCTGGCCCAGCTGCGGCGCGGCGCGGCGGACCAGGCCGTGCGCGAGCTGGAGCCGGCCCTGCAGCAGGCCCGCGACCTGCAGGAGCCGGTGACGGAACTGGCGGTGCTGGACCACCTGGGGGAATCCTGGGCGGCCCTGGGCGACCTGGAGGGCGCCGAGCGCGTCTGGCGCGAGGAACTGGCCCGGGCCGTGGAGCTGGACAGTCCCCAGGACGAGCTGGACCCGCTGGTCCAGCTGCTGCGGCTGGATCTGGACCTGGGGCTGGCGCCGCGCGGCGACCTGCTGGCGCGCTTCCAGGAGGTGGCTGCCCGCCACGACACGCCCCCGGCCCGGCAGTGGCGCCTGTTCCGCGACCTGCTGGACACCTTGGCCCCGGAGCGCGGCAAGGGCCCGGGTCCCGGAGTCGACTGGCCGGCGGATCTCGCCCCCGCGCTGCGCCTGCAGGCCGCCGGCCGCGAGGTGCCCCGGGGCGAGCTGCTGCACGCGCTGCTGGAGCTGGATCCGCGCCTGGATGGCGTCCGCGTGGCCCTGGCCATGCTGGAGCACCGCTTGGCCTGGCTGGCCGACTGGTCCACGCCCCTGCGCGAGGAGCGCGAGATGCACCGCCTGCAACAGATCCGCCTGCTGGGCCTGGAGGGCGAGCTGGCCGCGCGACGCGAGAACTGGCCCGAGGCGGGCCAGCGGCTGGGCCGCGCCGTCCGCCTGCTGCACGGCATGGCCCAGGACCTGTCCCCCGCCTGGCAGGCCCGGTTGCGGGAGTCGCCCTGGCTGGAGCGCCTGCTGGAGCGGTCCGAGGAATGTCTGCTTCGAGTGACCGAACTGGAGAGGAGAGACCATGGCCACACTGCTGGAACAGTTGGCCGCGCTGCAGGAGCTTGAGCTCAGAAGCGAGGGATTGGCCCAACGCCAGGAACGTTTCTCCCGCCGGGAGTTGGACCTGGTGCTGGGACTGGCCCGGGAGCTCAACACCTGCACCACCCCGGGCGAAGCCCTGCATTTTCTGCTCCACCAAGCCATCCGGCTGGCGGGCGCCCAGCGCGGCGCCATCGTGGAGCTGGACGAACAGGCCGAGGGCGGCCTGCGCTTCACGCTGGGAGCGGACCGCGACGGCTTCCCCCTGGCGCGGCCGGAGACCCAGGTCTCCCACTCCATCATCCACCTGGTGCTGGAGAGCGGCCAGCCCCTGCGCAGCTCCAATCTCTCCCAGCTCGAGGAGCTGGCCCAGGCCCGCTCGGTGATCGACCTGGACCTGAAGAGCAGCCTCTGCGCGCCCCTCCGCCGCCACGGCCGGGTCTTCGGCGCGCTCTACGTGGACAGCTCCAGCACCACGCTCTACAGCGAGCACATGCTGGTCCTGCTGGACGGCTTCTGCGAACTGTGCTCGCTGACGCTGACCCAGCTGCAACTGCGCCGCTCGGAGCAGGCCCAGCAGCAGCGCTTCGACCATTTCGAGCGCCTGCACCTGCACATCGTGGACTCGCTGCCCAACGCGCTGGCGCTCTACGACGACCAGCTGCGCCTGCACTTCGCCAACCTGACCTTCCGGCGCGAGTTGGGCTCGCTCTCCCTCGTCCAGCCGGACGCAGGGTCCCCGCTGGGCTGGCGCTTCGAGAACACCTTCGCCCGCTTCCTGGCGACGCTGGGCGAGCGGCAGGAGCACACGGCGGACTGGTCCGTGGACGGCCGCCGGCTGCGCTGCCGTCCCTTTCCCCTGGCGCCGGAAGAAGGCGGCGACGCGGTCTGGGGCCTGATCCTCACCGACGTCACCACCGAGGTGCGCATGCAGCAGGAGCTGCTGGAGAGCGAGAAGTTCGCCATGATGAGCCGCACGGCGGGCTCCATCGCCCACGAAATCCGCAACGCGCTGGCGCCCCTGCACGGCCACGTGCAGCTGGCCCGCCTGACCCTGCAGGAGCGGCCCTCCGTCCTGGACGACCTGGATCCCGATCTGCAGGTGGTGGAGGAGATGGCCGGCCGCATCGAGCGCATCGTGCGCACGCTCTCCGATCTCTCCCGTCCGCCCCAACGCCAGTTGGGCGAGGTGGACCTGAACGCGCTGGCCGCGGGCACCGTCACCCTGCTCAAGGACATGGGGGGAAAGATCAAGCACTTCGATCTCTCCGTGGGCGGACCGGAACCCGACCAGGACGACCGTGCCGGCCTGCGCATCCGCCTGGACGCCATGCCGCGCCTGCCCAAGTTGCTGGCCGACCAGGAGCAGTTGCAGCAGATGCTGCTCAACCTGTTGATCAACGCGGCGCACGCCGTGGAGGCGGTGGGCGGCGGCTGGGTGCAGTGCCGCACGCGTGTGGTAGGCGACCAGCTGCTGCTGACGGTGGAGGACACGGGCTGCGGGATGGACGAACAAGTGCTGGCGCGCCTCTGGGAGCCCTACTACACGACCAAGGGCGAGGGCGGATCGGGGCTGGGCATGCCCCTGGTCCGGCAGGTGGTGGAGGCGCACCAGGGCCTGATCCAGGTCCAGAGCAAACCCGGCGTGGGCACCACCTTCCGCATCCTCTTCCCCGTGGCCAACCCGCGCCAGCCGGCCTGAAAAAGAACCGCCCCGGCAGGGCCGGGGCGGCAGGTTCCATTCGCGGAACTCCTACTGGTTGCCACCAGCAGGTCCGTCGTCGGGCGGCGGGCCCGTGGCGATGAGATACTTGGAGAAGTGCTCGAGGCGGGCGTCCACGCGGGCTTCCTCGTCCGCGCTCATCCAGTGCACCTCGTTGGACACCACTTCATACCAGCCATCTTGCCGGTCGTAGACCACCAGCAGTTCGTCGCCGGCAGGCAGGTCGGCCTCGCTCAGCGGCAGCACCAGCTCGAATTCCAGCGGCGTCAGGAACTCCTGACCCTCCGGCCCGAACTCGAAACCGATGGCCGGCGAGGCTTCGTCGCCCTGCCAGTTGGCCACGATGGTCACCGGGGTGCTCACCGCACCGGCCGGCGCTTTCAGACTGAACCCGGCACCCGTGTACTCGGAGGCCGCGCCCGGAGTCACCACCAGGGTGAAATCCGTCATGGCATCCAAGTCGTGGGCTTTGGCGGGAAGGTCCGCCGGCGTGAGCAGGCGGATCTGGTCGCGGGACAGCAGCCGGCCGCTGGACTCTGGCGCACGGCTCCCGTCAGTGGAGCAGCCGAACGCGAGAAGCAGGGCGAGACCGGCTGCACCAAGGGGCAGGAAGCGTCTCATGAACACCTCGTTCTGTTGTGGGGGGTGGTACAACTGCTTGCTCCGGAGGACACGTCCCCAGTGGAGCGCTCAGAGTTTAGTCAACGAGGTGGCTGGGAAAAAGCAAAAAGTGTGTAAAAAATAACGGTCCCGTTTCCGGGACCGCTGGCGGGGACTGAGAGAGGCAAGCCGGGCCTGGGCGCCGGCCCCGGGTGAGGCCAACCTGCCGGGGCTGCCGGAATGCGGCGCCCGCCTTCGGCCACGGGCCGGAACCGAAAAGGGCCCGTTCCAGGTGAGGAACGGGCCCGTCCAAGCGGCATGGATGGCAGCTAGCGCGTGGTGTTGTTGTCCGGCGGCGGGCCGATGGCGATCAGGTAGCGGCTGAAGTGCTCCACCTGCGCCAGCACACGCACCGCCCCGGGGTTGCCGGGTCCATGGGCCGGCAGCACCTGGACCTCGCTGGGGATCACTTCGTAGGTGCCGTCCTCGTGATCCAGGACCCAGGTCAGGCGGGCCGGATCCAGTCCCTCCAGACTCTGGGGAAGGAAGACGAACATGACCCGCAGCGGCACGAGGAATTCGCTGCCGTCCGGGGCGAAGTCGTAGCCGACCACCGGATCCTGCGCATCGTCCCCGCACCAGTCGCCCGTGATGGTCAGGGTCTGCTCCACGGCGCCGCGCGGCGCGTGCAGGAGGAAGCCCGGGACGACCACCGTGGCGGGCCGGTTGGGGTGCAGGGTCAGGCTGAAGTCCATCCAGGTGTCGGTCTGGGCCGCCTTGGCCGCCGGCGGGGCCACGAACTGGAGCTGGTCGGCCTGCAGCAACTGGGTTGCGGGTTCGTCGCCGGTGTTGGCGCAGCCGCTGAAGAAGGCCAGGGGCAACACCAGGGCCAGTAGATATTTGGGGTGACGCATCGGTCTGTTCCTTTCGACTTGGAATCCTGCCCACTCGGTGCGGACAGAAGCCAACATCGTGCCAGAATTCACAAGCCCAATGCGTAGCGGATCGTAATCATTTTTTACGCCCTGAGCCGGGCCAAGCCCCAATCCGGTGGATTTGCCCCACCCGCGCGCGCCGCGTCCCCACCAGGCCCGGGCATGAAAAAGGGCGGCCCGGGCCGCCCGCTTCCACTTGCCATGCGCTGACGCGCTCAGTTGCCTTCCAGCACGCGCTCGTCGTACTCGGCCTCGAAGCGCCGCTTGTGCAGGCCCTCCTCCTCGGCCAGCCGCAGGAAGAGCGCGCGCAGGGATTCGCCGGGCGCCACGCGGGCCAGCTCCAGGTAGAGCTCGCGGGCCGCCGCCTCGCGCTTCATGGCCACGATCAGGGCCTGGGCGTAGTCCAGGTCGGTGGTGATCTCCGGCATCTCCACGTAATCGGAGATCTTCAGGTCCGCGAAGGAATCCGCCGGAGCCTCCTCGAAGCCGCCCTGGTCGCGCACGGCGATCAGCCGGTCGCGGTGGCTCTTCTCCTCCTCGGCCATCTCCAGCAGGGCGTCGCGCATCTCGCGCTTCTGCATTTTCACCGAGAGCTGGGTGTAGAAGCGCGCCGCCTCGATCTCGCGCTTGATGGCGAAGTTCAGCGCCTCTTCGGCGTGGGCGAATTGCATCGTTCGGTCTCCTGCTGCTCGCTTCTACTACTACACCTCAACCCGGGGAGTCAACACAGAGGCACAGAGACACAGCGTCAGAAAATGCTTGGAAGAGCACCGGACCCCGCAGCGTTTGCGCCGCGCCTGCTTCTCAAATCAAACCTTGTCTCTGTGCCTCTGTGCCTCTGTGGTGAGAAGCCTCACCCCGGTCGGAGTCGCCTCAGGCGGCGGACTCCTCTTTGCCCATCAGATCCTCGTGGATGGCCAGCGCCGCGCTCTTGCCCGCGCCCATGGCCAGGATCACCGTGGCCGCGCCGATCACGATGTCGCCGCCGGCGTAGACGCCGGGCATGCTCGTGCGGCCCGTGCCGTCCTCGGCCACGATGTTGCCCCACTTGTTGAGCTTCAGCTCCGGCGTGACCTCGGTGAGCAGCGGGTTGGCCCCGTTGCCGATGCTGACCACCACCGTGTCCGCCTCCACCACGAACTCGCTGCCCTCCACGGGCACCGGCCGGCGCCGTCCGCTGGCGTCGGGCTCGCCCAACTCCATCCGCAGGCAGGTCACGCCGCTCACGTTGCCCTGGCCGTCCCCCAGGATGTTGACCGGGTTGCAGAGCAGGCGCATGTGGATGCCCTCCTCCTCGGCATGGTGGATCTCCTCGCGCCGGGCGGGCATCTCCTCCATCGAGCGCCGGTAGATGACGCTCACCTCCGCGGCGCCCATCCGCAGCGCGGTGCGGGCCGCGTCCATGGCCACGTTGCCGCCGCCGAAGACGGCCACCCGCTGGCCGGGCCGGACGGGCGTGTCGTTGCGGGGGAAATCATAGGCCTTCATCAGGTTGACGCGGGTGAGGTACTCGTTGGCGCTGTAGACGCCGTTGAGGTTCTCCCCGGGGATGTTCATGAAGTAGGGCAGGCCGGCGCCCAGGCCCAGGAAGACGGCATGGAAGCCCTCCTCCTCCAGCAGCTCCTGGACGGTGATCATCTTGCCGATCACGGCGTTGTAGATGATCTCCACGCCCAGTTTGCGCACATAGTCCACCTCGGCCTCCACGATGCCCTTGGGCAGGCGGAATTCGGGGATGCCGTACATCAGCACGCCGCCGGGCTTGTGCAGCGCCTCGAAGATGGTCACCGAATGGCCGCGCAGGGCCAGCTCGCCGGCCACGGTCAGCCCGGCCGGCCCGCTGCCCACCACGGCGATGCGCTTGCCCGTGGAGGCCGCCAGCGCCGGGGCCTTGACCTCGCCCTGCTCGCGCTCCCAGTCCGCCGCGAAGCGCTCCAGCCGGCCGATGGCCACGGGCGTGTGCTTGCGTCCCACCACGCAGACCTGCTCGCACTGGGTCTCCTGCGGGCAGACCCGGCCGCAGACGGCGGGCAGGGCGTTGTCGTGCTTGATCAGGTCGATGGCGCCCTGGAAGTCGCCCTGGCGGATCTTCACCACGAAACCGCGGATGTCGATGCCCACCGGGCAGCCCTGGACGCAGGAGGGATCCTTGCACTCCAGGCAGCGGCTGGCTTCCACCATGGCCATCTCCGGCGTGTAGCCCACGGGCACTTCCAGGAAGTTGCGGGCGCGCACGGCGGGATCCTGCTCGGGCATGGGAACCCGCGTCACGGTGCCCGGCCGGGCCTTGGGCAGGGGGGCGTAGGAACTCATTCACTCCTCCCGGAGAAAGGCTGGTCGCGGCCGATGTGGCAGACGTGGTCCGCCTCGAGGGCCTGGCGTTCCTGGGTCAGGTAGGCGCGCTGGCGCTGCTGCAGCTCGGCGAAATCCACCGCGTGGCCGTCGAATTCCGGGCCGTCCACGCAGACGAAGCGGCTGCGGCCGTTCACCGTCACGCGGCAGCCGCCGCACATGCCCGTGCCGTCCACCATGGTGGCGTTGAGGCTGACCACCGTGGAGATGCCGTGGGCGCGGGTGACCTCGCTCACCGCGCGCATCATCACCACCGGACCGATGGCCACCACCTCGTGGATCGTCTCGCCGCGCTCGATGAGATCCTGCAGCACGTTGGTGACAAAGCCCTGGCGGCCCTTGCTGCCGTCGTCCGTGCAGATCAGCAACTCGTCGCTGGTGGCGCCCATCTCCTCTTCCATGATCAGCAGCTCGGCCGTGCGAGCGCCGAGGATCGAGATCACGCGGTTGCCCGCGGCCTTCATGGCGCAGGCGATGGGATGGACCGGCGCCGTGCCGATGCCGCCACCCACGCAGACCACCGTGCCCTTGTTCTCGACGTGGGTGGGGCGACCCAGCGGCCCGGCCAGGTCGAGGATGGAGTCCCCCACCTCCAGGCGGCCGAGCTCCAGAGTGGAGTGGCCGACTTCCTGGAAGATCAGGCGGATCCAGCCCGCCTCCGGATCGGCGTCGGCGATGGTGAGCGGAATGCGCTCCCCCGTCTCGCTGACCCGCAGCATGACGAACTGGCCGGCCTGGCGCTTGCGGGCGATGCGCGGGGTCTCCACCAGCAGGTCCTTCACGCCGGGAGAGAGGATCCGTTTGCGTAGAATTTTGTTCATGGTCTCCATCCGTATAGGGGACGTCCTGCGGAAAGATTAACAGCTACCGGGCGGAACTCAAAGCTCCCAGGAGACTGTTTTCACACTGAACCATTGAACCATGATTCACGTCAAAAAAGTCGGACTGAACCTGCCCCAACTCTTTTCCGATAAAGCGGCCAAGAACAGGACGAACCATGCAACCACGGTTTTCCAGCCTCCGGGTCGCGACCCCCTCCGGCACCCGGCCGGGCTACTCGCTGCAAATCAAGATCGCCGTGCTGGTGGGCGGCGTGTACGTGCTGCTCATCGGCCTGAGCCTGCTGGGGCTGGAGCGCTTCGTGATGCCCAGCTTCCGCCACATGGAGCAGGACTCCGCCCGGCAGGACCTGGCGCGCGTGCAACAGGCCCTGGAGCGCGAGGAGGTCTTCCTCAAGGCCACGGCCGCCGACTGGGGCGTCTGGACGGAGACCTGGGACTACCTGGGCGGACAGGCCCCGGACTATGAAAGCAACAACCTCACCCCCAGCGCCATGCAGGCCCTCAAAGTGGACCTGCTCTGCCTCTACGACCAGGAAGGCCGTCTGGTCTGGGGCTCCGCTCCGGACAAGGAGAATGGGACCCTGCTGCCGCCGCCCGCCCTGGGTCCCGACCCGCTGCCCGCCGGCCATCCGCTGCGCGCCGCGGGGGACCTGCACCAGAACCCCGCCGGCATCCTGATGACCCGCGCGGGCCCCATGCTCGTGGGAGCCCGGGCGGTGGTGACCAATGAAAACCTGGGCCCCGTCCGCGGGACCGTGGTCTTCGGCCGCTTCCTCGACGCCGCGGCCATCCGCCAGTTGGGGGAACAGGCCGGCGTGAACCTGCAGATCAAGCCCCTGGCGGAACTGGACGCCCGGGAGCGCTCGGAGCTGGCCGGTCTGGACGCTGCGCATCCCACGCAGCTCGAGACCCTCGAGCAGATGACCAGCATCTGGCACCTGCTGTCGGACATCGAGGGACGACCCGTGCTGGCCGCCCACCTGGACGTGCCCCGGGCCATCAGCGCCCAGGGGCGGCGGGCCATTCGGCTGGCGCTGGGAGCCCAGGCTGCCTCCGGGCTGCTGGTTTCCCTGTTGTTGCTGATCGTGCTGGCCCGGGGCGTGGTGAAGCCCCTCCAGCGGCTGACCGCCCACGCCATCCAGCTGGCCAAGTCCGGCTCCCCCGCACCCGCCTTCGGCCGGGACCGCGACGACGAGCTGGGGATTCTCGCCCGGGAGCTGAACCACCTGATGGAGCAGCTGGCGGAAACCCGCCGCCGGCTGCTGGAGCAGTCCTACGACTCGGGCAAGGCCGAACTGGCCGGCGGCATCCTGCACAACATCGGCAACAGCGTCACGCCGCTGGCCGTGCAGGCCGAGCAGCTGCGCCAGGAAATCCGCGCCCTGCCCCTGGAGGACGTGGGCCTGGCGCTGGGCGAACTGGAGCGCCCGGAGCTGGACGCCGGGCGGCGGCGGGATCTGCAGGCTTTCGCCCGGCTGGCGCTGGAGGAATTGCGGCAGGGGCTGGAGCGGGCCGACGGCTCCCGCCAGCAGATCGCCCACCAGATCACGCACATCAGCCGCATCCTGGCCGACCAGGAACGGCACAGCCGGGCCGAGCAGATCCTCGAGCCCACCCGGCTGGACCTGCTGCTGCAGGAGGCCCTCACCCTGCTGGGGTCGGAGCCGCTGGAGCGTTTGGAAATCCGGCTGGATCCGGAGCTGGCCCGCTTCGGGGAGGGCTGCGTGGCCCGGGTGGCCCTGCAGCAGGTGATCATCAACCTGATGATCAACGCCGCCGAGGCGGTGGCCCAGGCGGGCCGCGCCCACGGCCGGCTGGAGATCCGCGCCACGCGCGACCAGCAGCTGCTCCGGCTGGACTTCATCGACGACGGCTGCGGCTTCGACGCGGCTCAGGCCGAGCAGCTCTTCCAGCGCGGCTTCTCCACCAAGCAGAAGGGCCGCAGCTCGGGACTGGGCCTGCACTGGAGTTCCAACACCTTGTACGCGCTGGGAGGCTGGTTGCGCGCCACAAGCCCGGGGGCGGGCCTGGGCGCAACCTTCAGCCTGGCCCTGCCCTGGAACGCGGTCCCCGGCCCGACCCGCCCGGCCGCGCCGCTTCCATCCCCCCAGGCAACCGGAGACCTGCTGTCATGAGCGAGTTCATCCACCCCGAGAACCTGCCGCTGCGCGTGCTGGTGATCGACGACGAGACCCAGATCCTCGACGCCTACCGCCAGGTGCTCGACCCCGCGCGGGAGGCCTCCACCCAGGATCTGCGGGACATGAAGGCGCGCCTCTTCGGCGGAACCGCCCCCCGGAGCACCGGCCCGGGCTTCGAACTCGCCTGCGCGCGCCAGGCCCCGGAGGGCGTGGAGTTGGCGCGCCAGGCCCTGGCGGAGGGCCGGCCCTTCGCCGTCGCCTTCGTGGACATGCTGATGCCCCCGGGTCCGGACGGCCTCTGGGCGGCGCGCGAACTGCGCAAGCTGGCCTCTGACCTGGACATCGTGATCGTCACCGCCTACTCCAACGTGGATCCGGAGGAGATCAGCCGCCAGGTCCCGCCCGCCGACCGCCTGCTCTACCTGCAGAAGCCCTTCCACCCCTTCGAGCTGCGCCAGCTGGCCACGGCCCTGGGGCGCAAGTGGCAGGCCGAGCTGCGCTCGATGGACCTGCTGGAGGCCCAGAGCCAGGCCCTGCTGGCCGCCGAACTGGCCAGCCGGGCCAAGTCCCAGTTCCTGGCCAACATGAGCCACGAGATCCGCACCCCCATCAACGGCATCCTGGGCATGTCGGAGCTGCTGCTGACCACGCCGCTCAACGAGCAGCAGCAGGGCTTCGCCGAGACCATCCACCGCTCGGGCGAAGGCCTGCTGCGCGTGATCAACGACATCCTCGACTTCTCCAAGATCGAGGCGGGACGGCTGGAGATCGACGAGTCGCCCTTCGACCTGCGCCGGCTGGTGGAGGACGTGGGCAGCCTGTTCACCGTGGCCGCCCAGCGCAAGGACCTGGAGCTGGCCTGCCAGATCCTGGAGGACACGCCCACCCTGCTGCTGGGCGACGCCGGCCGCATCCGCCAGATCCTCACCAACCTGGTGGGCAACGCCGTGAAGTTCACGGCCCGGGGCGAGGTCCTGCTGCGCTGCGGGGCCGTCCAGCCGGCGGCGGTGGGCGAGGAACTGACCCTCTGGATCGAGGTGCGCGACACGGGCATGGGCATCGGCCCCGAGGCCCGGGAGCGGATTTTCGAGGCCTTCACCCAGGCGGACGCCAGCACCACGCGGCGCTTCGGCGGGACGGGTCTGGGCCTGAGCATCTCGCGCCAGCTGGCCCGGCTGATGGGCGGCGACCTGAGCGTGGAGAGTCGGCCGGGCAGCGGATCCGTCTTCCGCCTGACCCTGACCGTCACGCGGCTGAAGGAACAGGACGCCCTCTCCGGCGACGTCCGGCGCCTGCTGGCCGGCCTGCGCGTCCTGGTGGTGGACGACAACGCCACCAATCGGGACATCCTGGCCAACCAGCTGCGCAGCTGGCAGGTGGACGGCGGACACGCGGAGAGTGGTCGGGTCGCCTTGGAGCGGCTGCGGGAAGCCGCCGCCGCGGGCCGACCCTTCGACGTGGTGCTGCTGGACTATCACATGCCCGGCCTGGACGGGTTGGAGACCGCCCGGGCCATCCAGGCCGATCCGGCCCTGGCGGGGGCGCGGCTGGCCATCTTGAGCTCCGCCGGGCTGGACGGCGCGGACTGGCGCGCCTGCGGCATCACCTCCTGCCTGAGCAAGCCCGTCCGCCAGGTGGAGCTGCTGGAGTGCCTGCGCGGCCTGGCCGGCGGCGTCTCCCCCGCCGCGCCGCCGGCCGACGCCTCGGACCTGCCGAGTTTCAACGCCCACGTCCTGGTGGCCGAGGACAACCTGGTCAACCAGGAGGTGGTGGCCCGCATGCTGGAGAGCCTGGGCTGCCGGGTCCGGCTGGCCAGCGACGGCGCCGAGGCGCTGGACTGCCTGGCGGGCGGTCGCTTCGATCTGATCCTGATGGACTGCCAGATGCCCGGGATGGACGGCTACGAGGCCACGGCGCGCATCCGGCAGTGGGAGCAGGAGGGCCGGCTGAGCGCGCCGCCCGTGGTGGCCCTGACGGCCAACGCGCTGGGCGGCGACCGCGAGCGCTGCCTGGCCGCCGGGATGGACGACTACCTGTCCAAGCCTTTCTCCCGGAGCGACCTGGCCGGCGTCCTGGCCACCTGGGGCCAGGCCGCGCCCGCCCGGCGCCGCGAACCGGCGGCGGCCCGCCCGGCGCCGGATCCGGACACGCCGGACGCCACCACCCTGGACCCGCGCGTGCTGCAGGCCTTCGAACAGCTCCAGCCGCCGGGCGCCGCCGGCCTGATCGGGCGGATCACGGACCTCTACCTGAAGGAGTCGGCGCGCGGGCTGGCCAGTCTGCTGGCCAGCGCGGAGAACCGGGACGCGGCGGAGGCGGGCCGGCAGGCCCACGCGCTGAAGTCCTCCAGCTCCAACGTGGGCGCCCTGCGGCTGGCGGCCCTCTGCCGCCGTCTGGAAGAAGACCTGCGCGGCGGAGCGGAGGTGGCGCTGGAGTCGCGGATCGGCGAGATCGGGCGCGAGCACGGCCGGGTGGTGGAGGCGCTGCAGGGTCTGTTGGCCGATGCGCCGCCGCGGCCCGAGACGGTCGGATGAAGCCCGGCGAGGCCCGCATCCTGGTGGTGGACGACGACGCCACCACGCGCTTCCTGGCCCGCACGGTCCTCGAGGCCCAGGGCTGCCGGGTGAGCGAGGCCGCCAACGGCCGGGAGGCCGTGGAGCAGTTCCTGGCGGCGCCCTTCGACCTGGTGTTGATGGACGTCCAGATGCCCGAGTTGGACGGCTTCTCCGCCTGCCGGGAGATCCGCCGCCTGCCCGGCGGCCGGGACTGCCTGCTGTTGATGCTTAGCGGACTGGAGGACGCGGACTCGCTGGAGCGCGCCAGCCAGGCCGGCGCTTTCGACTTCCTGGGCAAGCCGCTGGACTATCCAGCGCTGGGCCGCCGCGTGCGGCTCATGCTAAGCAACCGACCCGCCGCCACGGATCACGGGTTCATCGCTCCCTGGTCGCGCGACCAGGCTCTGCTGCGGCTGGAAGGCTTGCTCTCCCAGGCCCGGCGCCACGGGCGGCGCGTCGCCGTGCTGGCCATCCGACCAGTGGCCGAACTCCAGCTCGGACGGCTGGCCACCCGCCCGGAGCGCGACCTGCGACGCGCGGCGGCCGAGCGGGTCCAGGCCCACCTGCGGTTGGAGGACGCCGGGGATCCCGTGGAGTGGGAGCGCCGCTGGGCGGACGGGGCGGACGACGAGCGGCCCGCGGACGAGACGCCCTGGCTGATCCTGCTGGGGGACTTGCACGGCCCGGACGACGCGGCCCGGGCGGCCGGCCGGCTGGCGGGCTCGCTGACGGCCCCGCATCCGCAGGACGGACAGCCTGGCCTGCCCTGTCCGCGGCTGGGCATCGCGCTTTTCCCGGAGGACGGCGGCACGGCGGAGGCCCTGGTGGAGCGGGCCCTGGCCGCCTGCAGCCTGGCCGCGGAGGGGCGGACGCCCATCCGCTTCCACGATGCCGCCCAGGACGCCCTGACCCGCGAGCGTCTGTTGCTGGCCTCGGAGCTGGCGACGGTCCTGGCGGACCAGGGATTGGACCTGCACGCTCAACCCGTCCGGCTGGCGACCGGCGGACTGGCCGGCGCCCGGCTGCGTCCAGGCTGGCGGCATCCGCGCCTGGGTTTCCTGGCCAGCGCCGAACTGGAGGAACTGGCCCGGGAGGGCGGCCTGGAGCGCGACCTGGCCCTGACCCAGTTGCGCCAGGCCGGCGCGCTACAGCAGGGTCTGCCCCGGCCCGCCTGCCGGCTGACCCTCGGCCTGCCCGCCCCGCTGCTGGGGGAGCCCACCCTGCACGACCGGCTGGACGAACTGGCCGGAGCGGGACCGCTGGACTGGCTGGAACTGAAATGCCGCGGGCTGCCGGCCTTCCTGAAGGTCCAGGGGGCCGAACTGCCCGCGCGCCTGCTCCGGTTGGGACTCCGGCTGGCCGTGGGAGCGGAGGGCTTCGGCCTGGAGCCGGGCGGCCTGGACAGCCTGCCCGGAACCCGCCTCTGCCTGAGCGTGGCCGGCTGGCGCGCCGGCCCCACGGGGCTGGCGCGGGCGCTGGCCGCCGTGGGCGAACTGGCCCGCGCGCAGGGACTTGCCCTGCGCCTGGAAGACGTGGATCACGACGCGGAGCGGGAAGCCGCGCTGGCGGCGGGCTGCGACGAGTGGACGGGCGGCCTGGCGGGGCCGCTGGTGCCCGTGGCGGAGTTCCTGGCCACCCACGCCGACCGCCGTCGGCCGACTCCGGAGGAATCCGCATGAACGTGCTGCTGCCGCTCCTGCTGCTCGGCGCCGTCGCGCCCCTGGTGCGGGCGGACTGGAACGGCTCGCTGGGCCTGGTTTCAGACTACGTCTCCCGGGGCTGGACCCAGAGCGACGGAACCGCCGCACCTCAGGCCGGCCTGGGCTGGAGCCACTCCCGGGGCCCGCACGTGGACGCCTGGGCTTCGCGGGTCAAGTTCCCCGGCGACGACAGCCGGGCGGAGCTCGATCTGGGCGCCGGCTGGGCGGGCAGCTGGGTCGGCCCGGCCCTGGACTGGGACCTGCAGCTCCAGGCGATCCTCTATCCTGGCACCAGCGGAGCCGACTACCCTGAATTCCTGCTGGGAGTCGGGCGTGAGAGCTGGTCCGCGGAGCTCAGCTGGTCGCCCGACATCTGGGCCAGCGGCGCCGACGGCTGGTACCTGGCGGCCGAGCGCAGCCAGGGGCTGGGAGACCGGCTGAGTCTCCGAGGCGGGCTGGGTTGCACGCGCTTCTCCCGCCCGGCCGCCGGCTGGCTCTTCGGTTCCTCCGGCAGCCAGACCCTGCTGGATGGCCACCTGGCGCTGGACGGCCGGCTGGCGGGCCTGGACCTCTCGCTGGTCTACTACGACGCCGACGCCCGCACCCGGGAGTTGGCGGGAGATCAGTCCGGCCGCAGAATTGTGTTGGAAATTCTCCGTCAGTTCCCTAATGACTGACCCCGACCTGGTTGACCTGCCGCCACTGAATCCACTCCCCGAACTGGTCGATAGGACGGAGGAAAGGAGCACGCCATGAGCCAGATCCTGCGCATCCGCCTGGACTGCCAAGGTCCCCGCGTCCTGCACGGCCGGCGGGCCGAGCGCCGGCACGCGCATCCTCCCATTCAACCCGAGGGCCGCGAGGGCCCGCTCTGGGTGGGACGGGATCCGGCCGGCGCTCCCGGACAACCCAACGAAGCCGACCTGCGGAAAGGATGATCACATGAATGCGGACGGGCCGAACCCGACCCCGACTCCCTTCACGGATCGCCAGGAGCTGCTGGAGTCCCTGCTGATGGGCCACGGCGACGCCATCTGCGCGCTGGACCTGGACGACCGCATCCTGTTCGTCAACCACGCGGCGGCCGAGCTGCTGGGCGGCAGCGTGGACGACCTGGTGGGCCGCTTTCAGCAGGAGGTCTTCGGCGACCGCGTCTATGCGGAGACCCAGAAGCAGCTGGACGAGCGCCTGCAGGGCCGCAGCTCCACCTACGAGCTGGGCATGTACGACGTCCAGGGCCGCGAGCGCACCCTGCTGGTGACCGGCAACCCGCTGCGCAACCGCCAGGGCGGCATCGTCGGCTCCTTCGGCGTGCTCAAGGACATCACCGAGCGCAAGGCCCGGGAGCAGGCCCTGGAGACCCGCCTGCTGCTGGACCAGGCCGTCTCGGACTCCGTCCGGGCCCTGGTGCGGCCGGGGCGCTTCGCCGAGGCCTTGGGCGTGGCCCTGGGAGGTCTGGGCATCCTGCTCAACGCCGACTGCGTGCGCGTCTACCTGATGGATCCGGCCCGGGCCGAGCTGTGCTGCACCCAGGAGTGGCCACCCCTGCGCGGCGAACGCAGCGTGCTGGGCCGCCCCTTCCCCGCGGAGCGCTATCCCTGGTGGTTGTTGGCCCTGCGCAGCGGCGAGATCCTCTACGTGAAGGAGATGGACAAGCTCCCCGTCGCGGCCGTGAAGGAGCGGGAGACGATGGAGAAGCTGGGCATCCGCAGCCTGCTGGCCATTCCCCTGCTGCAGAACGACGTGCTGCTGGGCTTCGTTTCGCTGGAGAACCCCGATCCCTTCGGTGAAGTGCTGAGCGGCGACCTGGGCAGCCTGCTGGTGTTCGGCGACGTGCTGGCCGCCAGCCTGGCCCAGCGGGAGACGCCGGCGAGCTGATCCCCATCCGCTTGCGGACCTGAACACGGGGGCGCATCCTGCGATGCCGCCCCCGTTTTATGTGGGTCCCGCACCTCGATCCGGCGCGGAAACTTGGCGGGCGACTCGCCACTTCTTATATTAGACCAAAATGGTTCAATTTGAGAGTCGAATGCCGGCCCCGCGCACCTGGATGATCGCCAACGCCCTCGCCAACCAGCTTGTCTGGGCCGTCGCCGTGTGGGGCGCGGCGCGCGGGACCTCGCTGCCGGGCGTGCTGGCGGCCCTGGGGTTCCTCGGCCTGCACCTGGCGCTGCTGCAGCGGCGCGGAGCCGAGCTGCGCCTCATCCTGCTGCTGACGGCGGCGGGCAGCGCGCTGGACTCCGGCCTGGCCGCCAGCGGCCTGGTGCGCTACGCGCCCTTGCCGGCCGATGCCTGGCTGGCGCCGCCCTGGATCACGGCCCTCTGGCTCTCGTTCGCCACCACCGTCCGGCATTCCCTGCGCCCCCTGCTGACCCGCGCCTGGGTCGCGGCCCTGCTGGGCGCCGTCGGCGGCCCGCTGGCCTATCTGGCTGCCGCCCGGCTGGGGGCCGCGCAGTTGCTGGATCCCGCCGCCCTGCCGGTGATCGCCGCGGCCTGGGCCCTGGTGATGCTGCTGTTGCGGCGCGGACAGACCGCCCCCAGCGCCGCGCCCCGGCCGGCCCTTTCCCTCGCGGGCCGCGCGTGAGCGGACTCCTCCGGCATCCCTGGGGCGACCTCCTGCCCGTTCTGGGCCTGGCGCTGCTGCTCTGGCTGCTCAGCCTGCGGCTGCGCGACGCCAGCATCATGGACATCGCCTGGGGCCCCGGCTTCCTGGTCCTGGCCGCCTGGCACGCCGCGGGCGCGGGCGCGCACCTGTCGCTCCGGGGCGGACTGGTCCTGGCCCTCTGCGCCGTTTGGAGCCTGCGCCTGGCCTGGCACATCGGCGCGCGGCACGGAGGCCGGGAGGATGCGCGCTATCGCCGCTGGCGCGAGCAGTCCGGCGCCGCCTGGTGGTGGAAGAGCCTGCTCAAGGTCTTCCTGCTCCAGGGCGCCGTGCTCTGGCTGGTGGCCCGGCCGCTGGCGGAGGCGATCCGCCGCCCCGGGGAGGCCACGGGCTGGCTCACGGCGGCGGGCGTCCTGCTGGCCCTCGGCGGGCTGGTCTACGAGAGCGTCGCCGACCGGCAGCTCCAGCGCTTCCGCTCCCGCCCGGACAGCCGGGGCGGCATCTGTCGGGAAGGACTCTGGCGTTTCAGCCGCCATCCCAACTATTTCGGCGAAGCGCTGGTCTGGTGGGGTATCTTTCTGACGGCGGCCGCGACGGGCGCCTGGTGGACGCTGGTCTCGCCCCTCCTGATGACCTGGCTGCTCCGCTTCGGCTCGGGCGTCCCCCTGCTGGAGTCGACCATGGGCCGGCGCGCCGGCTGGGCCGACTACGCCCGCACCACCAACGCCTTCTTTCCCGGGAGACCCCGTAGATGAGACAACGGCTGGCGGTGATCGGCTCCGGCATTGCCGGCCTGGGCGCGGCCCTAGTGCTCGGGCGCGCCTACGACGTGGACCTCTTCGAGGCCGGCAGCCACTTCGGCGGCCACGTGCACACCCACGACCTGCGCGTGGAAGAGCGCGACCTGGCCGTGGACTCGGGCTTCATCGTCTTCAACGAACTCAACTACCCGAACTTCGTCCGCCTGCTGCAGCAGCTGGGCGTGGCGGCGCGCCCCACCAGCATGAGCTTCTCGGTGAAGGACGAGCGCAGCGGGCTGGAGTACAACGGCAGCAGCCTGAACCAGCTCTTCGCCCGCCGGCGCAATCTGTTCTCCCTGCGCTTCCACCGCATGCTGCGCGAGATCCTGCGCTTCAACGCGGAGGGCCGCGCCGTGGCGCGCGCCGGGGCGATGGCCGAGCTCAGCCTGGGCGAGTTCCTGCGCGCCGGGGCCTACAGCAAGGCCTTCGTCGACTGGTACATCGTGCCGATGGGTTCGGCGCTCTGGAGTGCCGATCCGGTGCGCCTGCTGGACTTCCCGGTCCTGACCTTCCTGCGCTTCTTCGACCACCACCGCATGCTGGACGTGAAGGGCCGGCCGCAGTGGCTTACCGTGACGGGCGGCTCGCGCGAGTACGTGCGCGCCCTGCTGGCGGCCTTCTCGGGCCGGGCCTTCCTGGCCAGTCCGGTGGCGGGGGTCCGGCGCCTGGAGAGCGGTGTGGAGCTGCAGTTCGCCGACCAGCCGGCCCGCCGCTACGACCAGGTGGTGCTGGCCGTCCACAGCGACCAGGCCCTGCGCCTGCTGCAGGATCCCTCGCCCGCGGAGCGCGAGCTGCTGGGGGCCGTGGGCTACCAGGCCAACCCGGTCCTGCTCCACACGGACGCCAGCCTGCTGCCGAAGCGCCGGCTGGCCTGGGGCGCCTGGAACAGCCGCCTGCCCCGGGAGCCCCGGCGCGCGGCCACGGTCACCTACTGGATGAACGGCCTGCAGGGCCTGGAGGTGCAAACCCCGCTGCTGGTCAGCCTCAACAGCGCCGAGGCCGTGGATCCGGCGCGCGTGCTGAAACAGCTGGACTACCAGCACCCGGTCTTCACGCGGGAGGCCGTGGCCGCGCGCGACCTGCTGCCCGCGCTGAACGGGACGCGCCGCACCTGGTTCTGCGGAGCCTGGTGCGGCAATGGCTTCCACGAGGACGGTCTGGCCAGCGCCCTGGCCGTCTGCCGCCGCTTCGGGCTGGAACTGTGAGCGGGCCGCGGCGCAGCGCGCTCTTCGAGGGCGAGGTGTGGCACGAGCGGCTGGCGCCCCGCCGCCACCGCTTCCGCTATCGCCTGTCCATGTGCGCCTTCGACCTGGACGAGCTGCCCGGCCTCTTTCCCGAGTCCTGGCTCTGGAGCACGCGCGGCCGGGCCCTGCTGGCCGTGCGGCGCGCGGACTACCACGGCGACCCCGCCCTGCCCCTGGCCGAGGCGGTGCGCCGCAGCGTGGCGGCCATCCTGGGCCGGCGGCCGGAGGGCCCCATCCTGCTGCTGACCCAGCCGCGCATCCTGGGCCTCTGCTTCAATCCGGTGAGCTTCTACTACTGCTACGGGCCGGACGGCCGGACCCTGGAGGCCATCCTGGCGGAGGTGACCAACACGCCCTGGGGCGAGCGGCACGCCCGGGTGCTGCCGCTGGAAAGCGCCGAAGTGAGCGGGGAGTTCCACCGCTGGCGCTTCGTCAAGGACTTCCACGTCTCGCCCTTCATGCCCATGGAGCAGGACTACGACTGGCGCTTCACGACCCCGGCCGAAGACCTGGCCGTGCGCATGCTCACGCGGCAGCAGGGGGAGGTCGTGTTCCACGCCCGGCTGGAGCTGAAGCGCCGGCCGCTCAGCGCGGGCGCCCTGGCCCTGGCCCAGGCCCGCTTCCCCTGGATGACCCTGAAAATCGTCGGCGCGATCTACTGGGAGGCCCTGCGCCTCTTCCTGAAGCGCGTGCCCTTTCACCCCCACCCCAACCGTCAGCAAGGAGGATCGACCGCGTGAGCCAAGGACGAACCGTGACGTGTGCCGACCAGGTCGCGGCCCTGCCCCGGCCCAGCTGGGCCTGCCTGCTGCGTTCCCAGGTGCTGAAACGGCTGGAGGCCCTGAAGGGCGGCCGGCTGATCCTCCACGAGGGGGCGCAGACCCACGTCCTCGGTCTGGCTGGGGAGCCCGTCGACCTGCTGGTGCGGCGTCCGGCCTTCTGGAGCGCCGTGGCGCTGGGCGGCGGAACCGGCGCGGCGGACGCCTATGCCGCCGGCCACTGGGAGTGCCCGGACCTGGTGGGCTTGACGCGCCTGATGGTGCGCAACCGCGACCTGCTGCTGGGCCTCGACGGCGGCCTGGCGCGCGTGGCCGGCCTGGCGGCCCGGCTGGCCCACCGGCTGCGCGGCAACTCCCTGGCCGGCAGCCGCCGCAACATCGCCGCCCATTACGACCTGGGCAACGAGTTCTACCGGCTCTTCCTGGACGAGACCCTGAGCTACTCGGCGGCCTATTGGAGCGAACCCGGCCTCAGCCTGGCCGAGGCCCAGCGGGCCAAGATCGAGCGCCTCTGCCGCCAGCTGGAGTTGTCGCCGCAGGACCATCTGCTGGAGATCGGCACGGGCTGGGGCGCGCTGGCCATCCACGCCGCGCAAGTCCACGGCTGCCGCGTGACCACCACCACCATCTCGGCCGAGCAGCGCCGGCACGCCCTGGCGGCCGTCCGGGCGGCGGGGTTGGAGGAGCGAGTGACCGTGCTGGACCAGGACTACCGGACCCTCACCGGCCAGTACGACAAGCTCGTCTCGGTGGAGATGATCGAGGCCGTGGGGCACGAGCACCTGGGGGGCTTCGTGGAGACCTGCTCGCGGCTGCTCAAGCCCACCGGACGGCTGGCCCTCCAGGCCATCACCTTTCCCGACCGCCACTACGCGGGCTACCGGCGCCGGGCCGACTTCATCCAGAGCCGGATCTTCCCCGGTTCCTGTCTGGTCTCGCTGGCCCACCTGCTGGAGCAGCTGCAGCGCCGCAGCGACCTGCGCCCCACCGGGCTGACCGACATCACGCCTCACTACGCGCGCACGCTGGCGGCCTGGCGCGGTCAGCTGCACGCCCGCTGGTCCGAGGCCCGCGCGCTGGACCTGCCCGAGGAGTTCCTGCGACTCTGGGATTACTATCTCGCCTACTGCGAGGGCGGGTTCCGCGAGCAGTTCATCGGCGACGTCCAGCTGGTGCTCTCCAAGCCGCTGGACCGCCCCGGCGAAGCCTGCCTGGAGGTGTGAGATGTGGCCCTTCCTGATCGTCCACTGGTTCACGTCGCTGTTCTTCCAAACCTTCTACCACCACCGCTACGCGTCGCACCAGATGTTCCAGCTGACGCCGCGCGCGGAGCGCGTGATTCACGTGCTGGCCTTCCTGGCCCAGAGCCCGTCCTTCTTGAACCCCCGGGCCTACGCCATCCTGCACCGCCAGCACCACGCCTACAGCGACACGGCGCGCGACCCGCACAGCCCCATCCGGCACCGCACGGTGATCGGCATGCTGCGCGAGACCCTGACCCACTTCGACGCGGCCCGCCGGCGGGACAACCCCGAGCTGGAGCGCCTGGCCGCCCACACGCCGGACTGGCCGGCCTTCGATCGCTGGGCGGACACCTGGACCACGCGGATCACGCTGGGCGGCGTCTGGACGGTGGTCTACCTGCTCTGGGCGCCCTCGCCCTGGTGGCTGGCGGCGCTGCCCGTCCACTGGCTGATGGGGCCGATCCACGGCGCCATCGTCAACTGGGCCGGCCACAAATACGGCTACGTCAACCACCGGGACACGGCCGACCACTCGCGCAACACGCTGCCCGTGGACCTGCTGCTCCTGGGGGAGCTCTACCAGAACAACCACCACCACGCGCCCACCCGGCTGAACTTCGCCCACCGCTGGTTCGAGCTGGATCCGGCTTATTGGATCATCCGCCTGTTGGGCGGACTGGGCGTGCTGCGGGCCCGTCCCGTCGCCCGGTGAACAGCGGGGCATCCCCGCAAAAAAAAGCGGGGCGCGCCACTCGCGCACCCCGCCTGGGTCCGACCGGCTGGGCAGCCGCTCAGATCTTGAACTCGAAGTTGACGCGATAGTAGGTCAGCGCGTCGCGGTCGGAATCCTCGTAGCTGGTCAGCCGCAGGTTGGGCGCGATGACCAGGCCCTTCACCGGCGAGAGCTTCACGCCCGCCAGGATCGTCGTCTCGTTGTTCTTGCTCTCGTCCAGGGGCGTGCCGGCGTTGTCCGCCACGTCATCCGTGTTGGGGTCGTAGAGGTCCAGCCGGAAGAAGGCCTCCAGCCCGGCCACGGGCAGCTTGTAGTTGGCCGTGACGCCCAGGATGGTCTGGACCAGGTCCGTGGCGCCCGTGGTGGTCTTGGTGTCGTACTCGAGGCCCAGCCGGGCGCCCATGCCGGCCCAGCCGCCGAACACACCCAGCACGGTCCGGTCCTCCACCTCCACCGCCTGGAAGGGCTCCAGCGAATAGGCCACGCCCGCGTTCCAGCCGTCCTTCTTGGCCAGGGCCTGCTCGCCGGCCGAGAGATTGACCGAGTACTTCTTGAAGCGGTCGGTCTCGCTCTTCTTGTAGCCGCCGCCGTTGGCCACCATGGCGCTGGCCTTGAGCAGGCCGAAGTCCTTGCCCCAGCGCACGCCCAGGTCGGCGCTGGAGACGAAGCCGTGGGTGTCCATCAGCGGCAGGTCCACGAAGCGGTTGCCAAAGGTGGCGTCCTGGGTGTAGTTCAGGTTGGTGGGCTGGACGCCGAGAGTCCAGGTGCCCCAGTCCGTGCTCCAGTCCACGCAGGCGTTCTTCACGTAGAGGTAGAAGCCCGCGTCCGCGCTGCTCAGGCTGTAGGTGTTGACGTCCACCACGTCGCCGTCGGAATCCGTGCGCGTCGTGCTGCCGCTGGCCAGCGTGTAGCTCTTCAGCTGGCCGGCGTCGAACTGCACGCGGTAGGCCAGGTTGTCCGCCGGCTTGTCCGTCACGGTCAGGTAACTGCGGACAAAGTTGAACGCCCCGTCGCTGGTGCCGCCTTCGGTGGCGTCATGGGTGTAGTCGAAGTAGATCAGGCTGCTGACGTCCGCCGCCAGCAGTCCGCCTGCGGCCATGGACGAGAACACGACACTCAAGAGAATGCGCTTGGTCATGGTCGGCTCCTTTGTGGATTGGTGAGTCTGATTCATCCAGGGATTCAGTCCCACCTGTTATCGGCACATGGACGGCCGACCTTCCAGCCCCGCGCCACCCGGCCCGGCCGGCGGGCGGATCCGCCGGAATCCGGCGCCCCATCACCGTGGACCGCCGGCCGCAGGGCGCGGTGCGCGCCCTGCCAGGGCCGGATCAGCCCCCTCCGGCGGCTGGACGCTTGGGGGGGCGCTTTCTGCCCAGCGCCGGCCCGCGGCCCGGCCGGATACACGAACGGGGCGCGCGTCGCCGCGCACCCCGCCCGGAAATCGGTCGGATCCGGCTTGGCGTCAGATCTTCAATTCGAAGTTGATCCGGTAGTAGGTCAGGGCGTCGCGGTCGGAGTCCTCGTAGGCGATGGTCTTCAGGTTCGGGGCGATGACCAGGCCCTTCACCGGCGCGTACTTCAGGCCCAGGATGATCCCCGTCTCGTTGTTCTTGCTCTCGTCCAGGGGCGTGCCGGCGTTGTCGGTCACGTCGTCCGTGTTGGGATCGTACATGTCCAGGCTGCCGAAAACGGACAGGCCGGGGGCGAAGGAGAGCTTGTAGTCGCCGTAGAGGCCGATGATCTGCTCGGTCAGGTCGGTGGCGCCCGTGGTGGTCTTGGTGTCGAACTCCAGGCCCGCGCGCAGGCCCATCCCGGCCCAGCCGCCGAACAGGCCCAGCACCGATTTGCTGTCGTCCGCGCTCACCGGCTCCATGCTGTAGACCAGGCCGGCGTTCCAGCCGTCCTTCTTGTTCAGGGCCGTCTCCCCCGTCGCCAGCTGCACGGAGAGCTTCTTGTACTTGTCGTTCTCGGCCTTCTTGTAGCCCGTGCCGTTGGTGTAGAGCAGGCTGGCCTTCAGCAGCCCGAACTCGCGCGCGTAGCCCAGGCCCATGTCCGCGCTGGAGGAGAAGCCGTGGATGTCCATCAGCGGCTTCTCCACGAAGCGGTTGCCGAAGGTGGCCTCCTGCACGTTGAACATGTTCATGCCCTGCATGCCGATGGTCCACTTGCCCAGGGAGTTGGTCCAGTCCACGTAGGCGTTCTTGACGTAGAGGTAGTAGCCCGCGTCGGCCCCGGACAGGCTGTAGGTGTTGATGGCCACGGTGTCGCCGTCGGAGTCGGTAACCGAGGTGGTCCCGCTCTTCAGGCTGTAAGTCTTCAACATGCCGGCGTCGAACTGGATCTTGTAGGCGATCTGCTCCGACGGCGCGCCGGTAGCCGTCAGATAGGCGCGGCCCAGGTTGAAGGCCCCGTCCGCCGTGCCGCCCTCGGTGGCGTCGTGGGTGAAATCGTAGAAGATCAGGCTGGACACGTCCGCCGCCCGGGCACTGCCCGCCGTGAGCGCCGCGAACAGAACAGGCAATAGCATCCACTTGGTCATGGTCGACTCCTTTGAAAAGTTGGATTGATGCGGTGGTCAGGTTCGGTTGTTGACTGTCAGCTGGTCCCCGTCTCCCCGCTGGCGTTGCGGCCCTGCCAGAGGCGCAGGTCGCGCAGGGCACCGTGGCGGGGGATTTCCCCCGTCGCCATGTAGATCACATCCTCGGCGATGTTGGTGGCGTGGTCGGCGATGCGCTCCAGGCTGCGGCTGACGCTGATGGCGCGCATCAGGCACTCGATGCGCTGCAGGCTGCGGGCGCCCTGGTCCGCCGCCAGGGTCTCCTGGATCGCCGAGCGGAACAGCGAGTAGAGGTGGTCCACATCGTCGTCGGCGGCGCAGACCCGCAGGGCCAGCTGGCTGTCCTGGCGCATCAGGCTGTCCAGGCCCTGCTGCAGCATGTCCTGGCTGCGGCCGGCCAGCCGCAGCAGGATCTCCGTCAGGCGCGGGTCGCCCTCCAGGTTGATCTTGCCCGCGTTGCCGGCGATGTTCACGGCCAGGTCGCCGATGCGCTCCAGGTCGTTGTTGAGCTTCAGCACGCCCACCAGCAGGCGCAGGTCCGTGGCGACAGGCTGGTGCAGGGCCAGCACCTTCAGGCACTCCTCCTCCACCTCCACCTCGGCCTGGTCGATGGCCCGGTCGCCCTCGATCACGCGCAGGGCCAGGGTCTCGTCGCGGGTCATCACGCTCTGCAGGGCGTCGGCCACGGAGCGCTGGACCGTGCGGCCCAGCTCCTCCACGCGCTCCTTGAGCTGGTCCAGGGCGTGCAGCATGTGCTTGGTCATGGTCTCCTCCCGCGCGCAATCAGCCGAAGCGGCCGGTGATGTAGTCGTTGGTCTGGGCGTGCTCGGGCTTGGTGAACAGGCGCCGGGTCTCGTTGAATTCGATCAGGTTGCCCTCGTAGAGGAAGGCCGTGTAGTCCGAGACGCGCGCCGCCTGCTGCATGTTGTGGGTCACGATCACGATGGTGTAGAGGTCGCGCAGCTCGGTGATCAGGTCCTCGATACGCGCGGTGGAGCGCGGGTCCAGCGCCGAGGCGGGCTCGTCCATCAAGAGGACGCTGGGTCCCACGGCCAGGGCGCGGGCGATGCAGAGGCGCTGCTGCTGCCCGCCGGAGAGGTCCAGCGCGCTCGACTTGAGCCGGTCCTTCACCTCGTCCCAGAGCGCCACGCGCTTCAGGCAGGTCTCGACGATCCCGTCCAGCTCGTGGCGATCACTCTGGCCGTGCACGCGCGGCCCGTAGGCCACGTTGTCGTAGATCGACTTGCTGAAGGGGTTGGACTTCTGGAAGACCATGCCCACTTCGCGGCGCAAATCCTCCAGCGCCGTCTCCGGCGCATGAATGTCCTTGCCGTGGACCTCGATCCGGCCCTTCACACGGCAGTCGGGGATCAGGTCGTTCATGCGGTTGAAGCAGCGCAGCAGCGTGCTCTTGCCGCAGCCCGAGGGGCCAATGAAGGCCGTCACCCGGCGGGCCGGGATGCGCAGGTCGATGCCGTGGACGCTGCGCGCGGGTCCGTACCAGACCTCCACGCCCGTGGCCAGCACGGCAGTTTCCGTTTCCTCCAGCGCCGCACGCTCGGTCACTTGCGGTTTCATCAGTTCCATTAGAACGCCGCCTGTTTGTAGCGCTTGCGCAGATGATTGCGCAGCAGGATGGCCGTCAGGTTGAGCAGCAGCACGATGCCGATCAGCAGCAGGGCCGTGCCGAAGAGCATGGGCTTGGCCGCCTCCACGTTGGGGCTCTGGAAGCCCAGGTCGTAGATGTGGAAGCCCAGGTGCATGAACTTGCGGTCCAGGTGCAGGAAGGGCGCGTCCCCGTCCAGGGCCAGGCTGGGCGCCAGCTTGACCACGCCCGTGATCATCAGCGGAGCCACCTCGCCCGCGGCGCGGCTGACGGCCAGGATCAGGCCCGTCAGGATGCCCGGCATGGCATTGGGCAGCACCACCTGGCGGATCATCTGCCAGCGCGTGGCGCCCAGCGCCAGGGCGGCCATGCGCGTGGTGCGCGAGACGGCGCCCAGGCCCTCCAGCGTGGCCACCACCACCACGGGCAGCGTGAGCAGCGCCAGGGTCAGGCTGGCCCAGAGGATGCCGCCCGTGCCGAAGGTGGGCTCGGGCAGGCGCCCCGGAAAGAAGGCCTCGTCCAGCGTGCCGCCCGTGAAGTAGATGAAGAAGCCCAGCCCGAAGATGCCGAACACGATGGAGGGCACGCCGGCCAGGTTGTTGACGGAGAGCCGGATCAGCCGCACCACCAGGCCCTGGCGCGCGTAGTCGTGCAGGTAGACGGCGGTCATCACGCCCAGCGGCGCGGCGGCCAGGGACATCAGCAGGACCATCAGCACTGTGCCGAACATGGCCGGCCAGATCCCGCCCGCGGTGTTGGACTCCCGCGGATCCTCTGTCAGAAAGCCCCAGAGCCGGCGGCCATAGAGGCTCAGGCGGCCCGCCGTGCCAATCTCATTGGCCGGCACCCAGCGCACCACCTGCAAGAGCGGCAGCTCGGCCTGGGATCCGTCCGCCGTTCGCAGGCGCAGGGTCCAGAGGTCCGCGGCGGCGCGCAGGCTGTCCAGGCTGGCCTCCAGCCCGCTCAGGCGCAGGGCGCTGGCGTCCAGTTTCTCCTGCAGGGCGGCGACCCCGGCCGGACTCTCCTGTCCGCGCTCCAGCTCCTCTTCCCAACGGCCGCGCTTGAGGGACAGGCGGCGGGCCTGCTCCTGCTGGCGCAGCAAGTATTCGTCCAGTTCCCCCACGCGCTCCACGGCCAGATCGAGCTGGCTGCGCAAGCGGGGCGAGTCGCCCTGGATCTCCACGCCCGGCCCGGACAGGCCGTCCAGCCAGCCCAGGAAGACGCCGTTCTCGTTGCGTTCCACCAGCACGGCGTCCCGGGGCCGGGTGACGGTGGCGATCTCCGACTGCTCCAGCAGCACGATGTCCTGACCCGTCAGTTCGCGGTTGCCCACCCGCAGCCGCAGGCGGCCGCCCTCCGGGGTCTCCATCCGCTCCCAGACCTCGCCCAGCAGCACGTTGCCGTCTTTCAATTCGAAACGCTCCAGCCGCTGGGGCCAGAAGGCCGCCAGACCGCGGGAGAGGATCAGCCAGAGCACGAGGAGCAGCATCAGCAGGATCAGCACCAGGCCCAGCCCGGTGACCATCACGGGCACGCTGTCCCGCGTGCCGGAGCGGCCCTTGGCCGGAGTCAACAGACGCGCGCTCACGAGATCCTCCCGTGGCTCTTGCGCAGGCGCTCCCCGATCCAGCTGGCCGCGCTGTTGATGGCGAAGGTGAACAGGAAGAGCAGCAGGGCCGTCAGGAAGAGCAGGCGGTAGAGCGTGCTGCCCAGCGGCGCCTCGGGGATTTCCACGGCGATGCACGCGCTCATGGCGCGGAAGCCGTTGAGCGGACTGATGTCCATCACGGGCGTGTTGCCCGTGGCCATCAGCACGATCATCGTCTCACCGATGGCCCGGCCCAGCCCGATCATGATGGCCGCGAACACGCCCGCCGCGGCACCGGGCAGCACCACGCGGGCCACGGTGGTCCAGCGCGAGGCCCCCAGGGCCAGCGAGGCGCTCACCAGCGCGTCCGGCACGTTGGAGAGGGCGTCCTCGGCCATGGTGAAGATGATCGGGATGACCGCGAAGCCCAGCGCGAAGCCCACCACCAGGCTGTTGCGCTGGTCGTAGACCACGCCGGCCTTCTCCTGCAGCCAGACGATCAGGCTGCCGCCGAAGACCGTGGCGTCCAGCCAGGGCGCCAGGCCGTAGGCCAGTCCCAGGGCGAGCAGACTCAGCACCAGGCCCTGGGCCAGCTGCGGCAGGCCCTTGGGCCCCAGCTTGTGGCCCGGGATCCGCGCCCAGACCGGGACCATGGCCAGGATCAACAGGGGCAGCAGCACCACGAAGGCCAGCAGGGCCGTGAAGTGCTGCTCCAGATAGGGGGCGAAGACCAGTCCCGCCAGGAAGCCGATGATCACGCTGGGCAGGGCGGCCATGATCTCGATGGCGGGTTTGATGGTGCGCGCCAGCCAGGTGGGCGCGAACTGGGAGATGTAGATCGCCCCGAGCAGGGCCAGCGGCACGCTGATCAGCAGCGCGAAGAAGGTGCCCTTGAGGGTGCCGAAGATCAGCGGCAGCAGGCTGAACTTGGGCTCGAAGTCGTCGCCGCCGCCCGTGGACTGCCAGACGGACTGGCGGCCCTCGTAGGATTCATATTGCAGGCGCCCGAACAGCGCGCGCCAACTGACTTCGGGGTGCGGGTTGGCCAGTTCCACGGCCTTCAGCAGTCCCGGCCCCGCCAGCACCAGCGCGTCGCCGCGCGGACCGAACGAAGCGGTCGTCGCGCCCAGCTCCTCTTCCAGCAGCGTGCGGCCGGTGGTCACGTAGTGCAGGATCCCGTGACCCGCGGCGTCCACCGACAGCAGGCTGCGGTCGCGCGGACCAGGCAGCAGGCGCGTGATCGGCGCGCCGTGGCTCTCCAGCGGCTCGCCGGAGATCCAGTGGACCCCATCCTCCCCCTGGACTTCCACCAGGCTGGCCAGCCCGCCGCGCTCGTCCCCTGCCACCAAGCGGTTGCCGCCGATCAGGAAGGCCAGGCTCGTGACCCTGCCCGCCAATCCCGTGGCGCGGCGCTCCACCACGCTCGCCCCCTCCGGCGCGGCGGCGAGCACGATCAGTTCGCCCGCGGCGTCGGCCAGGGCCAACCCTTCCCCGGTGGGGGCCACGGCCAGGGTCGCGACCTGCAGGCCGGCCAGCTCGGTGGGCGGCGCCAGGCGCGTCCAGCTCTCGGACTCGCGGTCCTCCAGGGCCAACTGCAGCCGGCCGCCGGCGGTCCAGGCTAGCAGGCTGTAGTTGTCCCCGCGCCCGAAGGCCAGCAGTTCCACCGGCAGGCCGGCGCTGGCGGCGTCCGCCAGACTGTCCACGGGCAGGGTGGGCACCACGCTCTCGAGTTCCGCCGTGCTGTGGGGCGCGCCCTCGTCCAGCACGCGGCTCACCCGGACGCGGGCCAGCAGCAGGCGGCCAGCGCTGGTTCCCAGGGCGAAGCGGTCCGCCCGCACGCCGCCCTCCAGGGCCGTCGCGCTCAGGTGTTCCAGGCTGTCCAGGGGAAAACTCAGGCGCGTGGCCGTGGCGCGGACCCGGTCCGCCAGGTGCAGGCCGCCCAGGGAGTCCAGGCTCCAGGCCAGATCCTGGAAGGGGTCCGTGCCCGCCAGCAGGGCCAGGTTCTCCGCGGCCGGCAGCGTCACGGCGCTTCCCAGGTGGGAACCCCGGGCCAGCGGCAGGGCCTCCCGACCCACGAAGATGAAGATCAGCAGGATGGCCAGCACCACGCTGATCCCGCCGCCGGCGATCAGGAAGGCGGCTGTCCGGTCGGCCAGCACGCGCCGCCGGCGGGAAGGACCTCCGGTCGCAGGGCGACCGGAGGCCGGGGTTCCGCTTGTCGGCATCTACTTGCCCAGTTTGGCCAGCTCCTGCTTCACCATGGCGGCGGGCAGGGGCAGGTAACCGTCCTTCACCACGATCTGCTGGCCTTCCTGGCTCAGGATGAACTTGAGGAATTCCCGCGTCAGGGGATCCAGCGGCTTGTTGGGATTCTTCGCCACGTAGAGCAGCAGCGGGCGGGCCAGCGGGTAGTTGCCCGTCAGCACGTTCTTGTAGCTGGCTTCGTAGAAGGGACCCTGGGCCGTCTCGCCGATGGGCACGGCGCGCACGCCGCTGGTGACGTAGCCGATGCCCGAGTAGCCCACGCCGGCGGGATCCTTCTCCACGCCCTGCACCACGGCCGCGCTGCCGGGCTGCTCCTTGACCGTGCCCAGGAAGTCGCCCTTCTTCAGGGCGTGCTCCTTGAAGTAGCCGTAGGTGCCGCTGGCGCTGTTGCGGCCGTAGAGGCTGATGGGCTTGCCGGCCAGCGCGCCCTTGACTCCCGCTTGGCTCCAGGTGGTGATGGGCTTCAGGCCCCGGGCGCGCGTGGTGCTGAACATGGCGTCCACCTGGTCCAGACCCAGCCCGGCCACCGGGTTGCTCTTGGGCACGAACACAGCCAGGGCGTCCAGGGAGGTTTTGATGGCCGTGGGCGCGAAGCCGAACTTGGCTTCGAACTGGTCGATCTCGCTGCTCTTCATCGGGCGGGACATGGGGCCGAACTGGGCCGTGCCCTCGATCAGGGCCGGCGGCGCCGTGGAGCTGCCCTTGCCTTCGATTTGGATGGTCACCTGCGGATAGTGCTTGCGGAAGGCTTCCAGCCAGAGGGCCATCAGGTTGTTCATGGTGTCGGAACCGATGGAATTGGCGTTGCCCTTGATGCCTTCCACCTTCTTGTAGACAGGGATGGCCTTGTCCACCTGGACCGGGGCCGCCTGCAGGGAACCCGCCAGTCCGGCCACACAGGCCAACAGCACCAGCCGGGTCCAAGTGCGAGAGATCATGTTCGGTCTCCTGAGTTTGTCTGGATCGACTCCGAACCCGGCGAAGGATCCCGCGGGGTTGCCCAAAAGATCGGCCCGCCATGTTAGGCCCCGGTTAGCTGCGTCTTAGAAATGCCGCCCGTCATCGGGCTGGCCGCAAGCCGACTGACCCGCCGCCCAACCCCACGTCAAACGGCGGGCCGCCATCGTGAATGAAAATTCAGATTTCCTCTGCAGACGACGAGACGCCGATCCGATAGCAGGACTCGTCCCCAAGCTCCCGGTAATTGGAGGAGTTCCACATGTCGTTTCAGAACATGACCATTGCCAAACGCCTGCCCCTGGCCATCTTCGTGCCGGCCCTGGTCACCGCCCTGCTGGTGGGCGCCATTTCCTACTTCCTGGCCAGCGCGGCCCTGAACGATTCCGCCGACGACCTGCTGCTGGCCGCCCACAGTGCCCGCACCACGGGCCTCCAGACCCTGTTCACCACGCTGACCAAGGACCTGCAGGTGTCGGCGGGCCGGGCCAAGATGATCGAGAACCTCGACAATCTCAGCCAGGCCTGGGCCGGCTGGGGCGGCGATGCGGCCGCCCGGGCCACCGCCCTCTATCTGACCAACAATCCGCATCCCGTCGGGGAGCGCGACAAGCTGTCGGACGCCGGGGACGGCTCCGCCTACTCGGCCGCGCACGCCAAGGCCAACCCGATGATGCGCGACATCGTCCAGCGCAACGGCTACTACGACCTGTTCCTGATCAGCCCGGCGGGCGACGTGGTGTTCACAGTGGCCAAGGAGACGGACTACGCCAGCAACGTGGTCTCGGGCAGCGGCGCGCTCACCGGCCTGGGCCGGGCCGTGCAGGCCGTTCTGGCCAATCCCGTCAAGGACTTCGTCACCTTCTCGACCTTCGAAGCCTACGCCCCCTCGGCCGGCGCGCCGGCCGCCTTCATGGCCGCGCCCGTTCTGGCGCCCGACGGCCGGCTGCTGGGCGTCCTGGCGATCCAGATCCCCTCCAACCAGATCGCCAAGGTGCTCAACGACAGCGCCGGCCTGGGCAGGACCGGCGAGAGCTACCTGGTGGGCGAGGATCACTTCATGCACAGCGACAGCCGCTTCCTGAAGGCCGGCGAATCCTCCATCCTCAAGCAGAAGGTGGAGTCGGCCAGCGCGCTGGACGGGCTGGCGGCGAAAACCGGCGTGAAGGAAGTGGCCGACTACCGCGGCGCCCACGTGGAGAGCGCCTACGGGCCGGTGGAATTCCTGGGCGCCAAGTGGGCCCTGCTGGTGGAGATCGACCGGGACGAGGTGTCCGAGCCCGTCCGCCGCCTGGCCCTGATCATCGCCCTGGTCGTGCTGGTGACCGGTGGCCTGCTGCTGGTGGGCGGCCGGCGCATCGCCCAGAGCATCACCCAGCCCATCGTGGGCCTGACGAACACCATGACCACGTTGGCCGACGGGCAGCTGGAGATCGAGATTCCCGGCACCACCCGCGCCGACGAACTGGGCGTGATGGCCCAGGCCGTGGAGGTCTTCAAGCAGAACGGGCTGGAGGTGCGCCGGCTGGAGGCCGCCCAGAAGGAGCGCGAGGCCCGGGAGGCCGGGGAGCGCAAGCGGATCCGCCTGCAACTGGCCGACGATTTCGAATCCAGCGTGGGCCAGGTGGTCCAAGCCGTCAGCGCCGCCGCCGAGGAGCTGCAGGTGACCGCCCAGGGCATGTCCGCCCTCAGCGAGGAGACCAGCGCCCAGGCCGCCAGCGTGGCCGCCGCCGCCGAGCAGAGCAGCGTCAACCTGGGCGCCGTGGCCGCCGCCACCGAGGAACTCTCCAGCAGCATCGGCGAGATCAACCGCCAGGTCAAGCTCTCCAGCGAGATCGCCGAGCAGGCCGTCTCCGCCAGCGGGGTGGCCGACCAGAACGTCGAGAAGCTGACGGTGAGCGTGACACGCATCGGCGAGGTGGTGGATCTGATCAAGAGCGTGGCCGACCAGACCAACCTGCTGGCCCTGAACGCCACCATCGAAGCGGCCCGGGCCGGCGAGGCGGGCAAGGGCTTCGCCGTGGTGGCCGACGAGGTCAAGACTCTGGCCGGCCAGACCACGCGGGCCACGGAGGACATCCGCACCCAGATCCTGGCCATCCAGCACGACACCCAGCTGGCGGCCCAGAGCATCCACGGCATCTCCAACGTGATCCAGCAGAACGGCGAGATCGTCACCAGCATCGCCGGCGCCATGGAGGAACAGGGCGCCACCACCCACGAGATCGCGCGCAACGTGGAACAGGCCGCCACGGGCACCAAGGAGGTCAGCAGCAACGTGCAGAACCTCAACGCCGCCGCCGAAGAAACGGGTTCGGCCTCGGGTCAGGTGCTGAGCGCGGCCCAGGAGCTGAGCCGCAACGCCGGCCTGCTGGCCCACAAGATGCAGGCCTTCCTGGTCAAGGTGCGCGAAGGCTGACGCCCGGCACCACGCCATTCTTTGAAGCGCCCGCCCTCCAGCGGGCGCTTCCTGTTTCACCCAGTGGGTTCAATCCGACCTTTGCAAACCGGAGCGGCGCACAGCGTCCCTGTCTGCGGCTGGGTTCCAACAGCTCTCGCGCGCGGCTCCGGGAGCACCCTGCGCCGACCCCGGCCCCTGCTGGTTTTCCCGCCACCGGCGCTTCAGTTCAATTTCAACCCTGTCGATAGTTTGACAAATGTCAAGCCCCCCCCCCAGCTCGACAACGCTCCTGATGCCCCGTGGATCGCAGGCCGACGACCTGGTGTCAGGCAAGGGTTCGAGCACGCCCCCTGGTTCCGACTGGATTTGATTGGACCCCGGCGCGGGTCTTCGACCCCCACGTGTGACACCTGGCAATCGGGCAATGGAAAGGGACTTCAGGATGACGATCAAGAAGCGCATGGGAAACCTGATCACTCTGGCGACGGCCACCACCGTCCTGGTGGCGATCATCGGACTGGTCTGTTTCAACCTGTTGAAATCCGCCAGCCAGCGCACGGCTCAGTTGGATATGATGGTGGTCCAGCTGCTGCAGGGTCGCGGCGCGTACCGGGACTTCCAGGCCCGGCTGGAGACGAAGTACCTGGATCAGACCAACCAGCGGGTGGACGAAGCCATCGCCTCGCACCTGGACCTGGCGCAGGACATCAGCACGGCGGGCTTCGACAGCCTGGGCACCGTGCTCAAGGCCTACAAGGCCGACTTCAACCAGGTGGCGGAACTCCACACCCAGCGCGGCCTGACCATCGAAACCGGCCTGCGCGGGAAGATGCGCCTTCCCATCATCAAGATCGAGGAGATCCTGACCGCGGCGGGGGCCTCCGACGCGGCCCTGCGCTACGTGATGGAGCTGCGGCGCCACGAGAAAGACTACCTGCTGCGCAAGGAAGAGAAGTACGTGCAGCTGTGGGACAAGGCCTTTGCCGCCCTTCTCCGGACGGCGGGCGGCTCGCCCCAGATCCAGTCACTGGCCGGCGAATATGAGACCCACTTCAAGGCCATCGTCACCCTGGACAAGGAAATCGCCGCCAAGACCGAGACCATGCGCAACTCCGTCTCCATCCTGGAGCCGCTGGCCGAGCGCGTGGAGAACGAGTTGGGGCGTAGCGCGACCCGCACCACGGGCATCCTGCTCACCCTGTTCCTGGTGATCGCCGTGGGCGGCATCGCCGTGGTGCTGGTGGTGGGCCGGCGGATGGGCAACGGGGTCAGCGACCCGGTGGTGGGCCTGACCTCGGTGATGACCACCCTGGCGGGCGGCAACTACAACCTGGACGTGCCCTTCCAGGAGCGCGACGACGAACTGGGCGAGATGGCCCAGGCCGTGGAGGTGTTCAAGAAGAACGGCCTCGAGGTCAAGCGGATGGAGGAGGCCCAGAAGGCCCGCGAGATCCAGGAGGCCGAGGAGCGCAAGCGGATCCGCCTGAAATTGGCCGACGACTTCGAGTCCAGCGTGGGCCAGGTGGTCCAGGCCGTCAGCGCCGCCGCCGAGGAGCTGCAGGTGACCGCCCAGGGCATGTCCGCCCTCTCGGAGGAGACCAGCGCCCAGGCCTCCAGCGTGGCCGCCGCCGCCGAGCAGAGCAGCGTCAACCTGGGCGCCGTGGCCGCCGCCACCGAGGAATTGTCCGGCAGCATCGGCGAGATCAACCGCCAGGTCAAGCTCTCCCACGAGATCGCCGAGAAGGCCGTGCAGCAGAGCACCCAGGCCGACCAGAACGTCGAGAAGCTGACAGTGAGCGTGACGCGCATCGGCGAAGTGGTGGACCTGATCAAGAGCGTGGCCGACCAGACCAACCTGCTGGCCCTGAACGCCACCATCGAGGCGGCCCGGGCCGGCGAGGCGGGCAAGGGCTTCGCCGTGGTGGCCGACGAGGTCAAGACCCTGGCCGGCCAAACCACGCGGGCCACGGAGGACATCCGCACCCAGATCCAGGCCATCCAGCACGACACCCAACTGGCGGCCCAGGGCATCCACGAGATCTCCGCCGTGATCCGCGAGAACGGCGAGATCGTCACCAGCATCGCCGGCGCCATGGAAGAGCAGGGCGCCACCACCCACGAGATCGCGCGCAACGTGGAACAGGCCGCCACGGGCACGCGGGAAGTGAGCAGCAACGTGCAGAACCTCAACGCCGCCTCCGAAGAGACGGGCACGGCCTCCGGGCAGGTGCTGAGCGCGGCCCAGGAACTCAGCCGCAACGCCGGCCGCCTGGCCACGGAGATGCAGGCCTTCCTGAGCAAGGTGCGCGCCGGCTGAGCGCGGCTCCGATCCAGCACACCGCGAAGCGCCCGCCCACCAGCGGGCGTTTCCATGTACTTGCGATCGGGACTCGCCCCCATCCCGTCCTTCCCCCACCTGCGCGAAAATGACGGGATGGGGGTGAGACTTCACGCATACCCACGTCGTGGTTGAGTCAGCCACGTAGTCATGAGAAAAGGGGCCGACGACGGCCCCCGGGTGGACTGGCTGAAGAGGGCGCGCTATTCGATGGTCAGGTAGACCAGGGTCTGGTTGAGCAGCTGGTAGGCCACCTCGCCGAAGGTAAAGGGTCCCGTGAAGCGGCTGGTGCGCTTGCCCTCCAGGTCGGCGTAGAGATAGTTGAGGATGCAGTTGCAGGAGAAGTGCAGGCTCGCGGCCGGGATGTCGGGCATGTGCGAGAGAAAGATCTGCACGTAGTCGCCCACCGGCTTGGCGATCCGGTACTCCACGCCCTTGAACACCGGGGCGAAGAAATCCACCCGGCCGGCTTCCGCGTCGATCCCCTTGATGCTGGTGTTGAGCATGGCGCCGCACATGTTCGCCACCAGTGGCAGCTGCAGGTTGCAGTGGCTCTCCTCCAGGTGGCGGGCCAGATTGGTGGGCCGGCCGTCGACGAGCACGTCCGTGGCGCTGAAGCCGTCCGCGGGAAAGGTGAGGAGGGCGCCGTCGCCGGGTTCGAAGAGATTGACGATGCCGATCTCCACCAGCTGTTCCGGCGGCAGGGTCAGGTGCAGGACCACGGCCTCCTGCTCCAGGAAGCGCGGGGCGCGGCCGTCCACGACCTTGGGCGAGACGCGGCCGGCCTCGTCCAGGGCCATGCCCGACACCCAACCCACCAGCGGCCGCGTGGCGAAGCCGGGGTAGGTGGAGGCCTTGAGGGCGAAGTCCAGCAGCACCGGGCTGGAGGCCGGCAGGATGATCACGGTGAAGCCGTTCGCCGGTGCCTCGAGGAACACCCCGGGCAGGCTGGCGGCCGTGTGGGTGAGGATCCGGCACTCCAGCGCCTGCTGCGGCAGTTCGATGACATTCACCAGCTCGCGGCTGCTGATCCCGCCGGTCTCCGCCATGAAGTAGGGAATGGTGCCGGCGATCCAGTTCCCGGCCGGCAGGCGGCGCAGGGCGCCCTCGTCCCCAGCCAGCAGCAGATTGCGGCCGGCCTGGATCAGGGCCGCCACCTCGGGTACCGTCAGCATGGTGCTGTTCATGCCTGGACTCCTTCCGTGAACATGGCCCGCAGGTCGGCCTGGGCCTTGGGCAACGCCTGGTTCTTCTCGAAGAACTCGCGCAGGTCCTGGACGCACTGCTCCAGCGTGCCCGGGGTGGGATCCTGCTGGTAGGTCATGCTCAACCGGCTCACCAGGATCTTGGTGGCCAGCAACTGCAGGTCCGGCTTGCGCCGTCCCGAAAAAACCTGCACCCACAAGGGATGCGTCGGGGGGGGAACCAGGTCCATGAGCGCCTCGCAGGGCTACTGGTCGTGGTGAGGAGACCTTTCTGTTATCGGGTTGCCGGAACCGGCACTTGACCGGCCGCCCGGCCCGCGCGGAGCTTGATTCCCGGCCGAACCTGGACGATAAGCAACAGCATCCCCGCCATGGCCGGTCCCCGGGTTGACTGGGGCAGTCCGGGTCGATCCCGCGGCACGGGTCGGGGCCGAGGTCGCTCGCAATCCAGGCAGTCCACTTGAGGTGCGTGTGCATTCTCCCATCTCGCATTCCGACCTGCTGAGCGACCTGGCGGAACCCGTCTGCGCCTTCGACCTGGAAGACCGCCTGCTCTACTGCAACGCCTCCGCCGAACGTCTGCTGGGGCGTAGCCTGGACCAACTGGTCGGCCGGCACCAGGACGAGGTTTTCTCCCCGGAACTCAGCTCCCAACTGGATCAGCAGCGCCAGTACCGGCGCATGGGCCTTTCAACGGTGTACGAAGTCACCCAGCGCGAATCGCTGGGCCGCGTTCGGACCTTTCTGATCGCCGGCAGTCCCCTGCACGACGGGCAGCGGCGGCTGATCGGCTCCTGCGGTGTGATCCGGGACATCAGCGAGCGCAAGCAGCGCGAGCTGCTGCACGAGGCCCGCACCCGGCTGACCCTGGCCATCTCGGAATCCCTGCGCTCCCTGGTGACCATCGTGGATTTCAGCCAGTGCGTGGGAGACGTGCTGGCCAGGGTGGGCGAGGTGCTGGGCTCGCCCAGCGCGGCGTTCTACCAGCGCGACGAGGCCGGGGCCTTCGCGCCGGCCGTGAGCTGGGCCGGCGAGGACCTGCTGTTGGAGGGCCGGGCGCCGCTCCGGACCACCCTTCCGGAGTCGACGCATCAAGGGTGGGTGACCCAGCTGGCGGCCCGCAAAGTGCTGTTCATCCGCTCCCTGGAGGACCTTCCGCCCACGGCCCAGGCCGAGCGCACGCGGATGCAGGAGCAGCGCCAGAGCAGCCTGGTCATTCTCTCCATCGTCTACAACAACCGGCAACAGGGCTTCCTGGTCTTCGACAACCCCGGCCACCTGGTGGAATTCTCGGGCGAGACCCTCTCCCTGCTCACCATTCTCACGGACGGCATCGCCAGCGTGCTCAACCGCCGCAGCTCCGAGCAGGAGCGCGGGCTGCTGATCACGGCGGTGGAGCACTCCGATGATTCCGTGCTGATCAGCGCCGCGGACGGGACCATCCTCTACGTGAATCCCGCCTTTGAACGCAACACCGGCTACCGGCGCCAGGAGGCCCTGGGCCGCAATCCGCGCCTGCTGAAGAGCGGGCGCCACGACCAGGACTTCTACCGCCAGCTGTGGTCCACCTTGAAGGCAGGCGCGGTCTGGCGCGGCGAACTGATCAACCGCCGCAAGGACGGCAGCCTGCTCTACGAGAGCTGCATCATCAGCCCGATCCTCAACGCCGCCGGCGAGGCCCAGCGCTTCGTGGCCGTAAAGCGCGACCTGAGCCGGGAGCGCCAGCTGGAGAGCCAGCTGCGCCAGGCTCAGACGCTGGAGGCCGTGGGCCGGCTGGCCGCCGGGGTGGCGCACGAGATCAACACGCCCACCCAGTACATTGGCGACAACATCACCTTCTTCCGCGAGGCCTTCGACAACCTCTGTCCCTGGGTGACGGCCGCGCGCGCCCTGCTGGGCGCCGCCAGCGAGGCAGGGGGCGCGCTGGGCGAGCAGGCCGCGGCCCTGCTGGCCCAGTCCGAGGAGATCGAGCTGGACTTTCTGCTGGCGGACATCCCCAACGCCCTGGCCCAGAGCCAGGACGGGGTGGAACGCGTGGCGGGCATCGTCCGCGCCATGAAGGAGTTCTCCCATCCCGGCCACCAGGGCACCTCCACCAACGATCTCAACCACATGCTGCAGAGCGCGCTGGCCGTCTCACGCAGCGAGTGGAAGCACGTGGCCACCGTTCGCCTGGAGCTGGCGGAGGACCTGCCGCCCATCGTGTGTCACGTGGCCGAGTTGAATCAGGCCCTGCTGAACCTGCTGCTCAACGCCGCCCAGGCCATCACCGAGACCGGCGCCGGCCGCGACGGCAAGCCCATGGGCGAGATCCGGGTCGGCAGCCGGCTGGCGGACGAGGCCTTCGTGGTGGAGATCGCGGACACGGGCGGCGGCATCCCGCCGGACGTGCTGCCGCACATCTTCGCCCCCTTCTTCACCACCAAGGAAGTGGGCAAGGGAACGGGCCAGGGCCTGGCCGTGGTCCACAACGTGATCGTCGACATGCACGGCGGCCAGGTGGGCGTGAGCAGCGAGCCCGGCGCGGGCAGCACCTTCCGGCTGACCCTGCCCGTCAAGTCTCCCCCTGTACCAGCCGCAAAGGAGGACGCCGCATGAGCGCCGCCGCCGGACCCCGCGTCCTCTTCGTCGACGACGACCCCAACATCCTGGACAGCTTCCGCCGCACCTACCGGAACCACCTGGACTTCGACACGGCGGAAAGTGCGCCCGCGGCTCTGCTGAAGCTGGACGAGGCCGGCCCCTTCGCCGTGGTGGTCTCCGATCAACGCATGCCGCAGATGTCGGGGATCCAGCTGCTGAAAGAGATCCGCACCCGCTGCCCGGACACCATCCGCATCATGCTGACCGGGAACGCCGACCAGCAGACGGCCATCGAGGCCGTCAACATGGGCCACATCTTCCGCTTCCTCACCAAGCCCTGTCCGCCGGCCACGCTGCTCAACGCCGTGCAGGACGGCATCCGCCTGTGGATGAACCGCAACACGGAGCGCGAGATCCTGGCCGGCACCCTGGCGGGCAGTCTGCGCATCCTGACGGACGTGCTGGGCATCCTGCACCCCGCCAGCTATGGACAGAACCAGCGCGTGCAGCGCATGGTCAAGCACGTGGCCACGGTGCTCAAACTGCCCGACGCTTGGCAATACGAGACGGCGGCCATGCTCTCCCAGATCGGCTGCGTGGCCCTGGACGCCGGGCTGCTGACCCGTGTGAATGCCGGCTACACACTGGCGGGCGAGGAGGACGTCCTGTTCCGCTCCCATCCGGACCTGGGTGCCCGGCTGATCCGCAACCTGCCCCGGATGGAGGCTGTGGCGGACATGATCAACCTGCAGATGTCCACCCTGGGCAACCGCCAGGGCCTGGATCTGGCGGATCTCACGCCGGCGGAGATCGGCGGGCATCTGCTGGGGATCGCCCTGCGCGTGGACCAGGCCATGCGCCGCGGCAAGCCCTACCAGGAAGCCGTCAGCGACCTGATCCGCGACACGCGCGACCTGCGCCAGGACATGCTGAGCGCCCTGCAGAGCCTGCGTTTGGAGGACGCCACGCTGAAGAGCCGGCCCATCCGGCTGAAGCACCTGCACGTGGGGCACACCCTGGCGGACGACGTGTTGACGGAGACGGGCGTCATGCTGGCCAGCCGGGATCAGGAGATCACGGACACCATGCTGGAGCGGATCCGCGGATTCGCCCAGAGCATCGGCATCCGCGAACCCATGCTGATCTGGGAACCCATGCTGGAGACCGAGCCGGGCCAATAGGTGGAGCGGGTCGGCGACGTGCGGCGGCCCGAGTCCGTTTCAAGTAGGAGAAAACGATGAGCGCGTGTTTGAGCCTTCGTTCGTCCCTGGCGCTGATCCCGATCATGGGCCTGCTCTGTCTGCTACCCGCGAGCGGGGACGCCGCCTCCCGTCACGAGGTGAAGACCCCCGCCGTCGCCGGGGAAGCCGCCCCGCCGGCCGCGCACGCGGCGCCAGGCGGACACGGCGCGGCGGGCGTGGATCCCGCGGAGGCCCTGGCCCGGCTGAAGAAGGGCAATTGGCGCTTCAGCTCTGCGCCCTTCAGCAACGGCAAGCCCGTGGCGGACCGCCGGGCGGAAACCGGCCAGGCCCAGCATCCCTACGCCGTGGTGGTGGGCTGCGCGGACTCCCGCACCCCGCCGGAACTGATCTTCGACACCAATCTGGGCGAACTGTTCGTGGTGCGCGCGGCGGGCAACCTGCTGGACGCCTACGGCCTGGGCAGCGTCGAATACGCTGTGGAGCATCTGGGCTGCCGGCTGATCGTGGTGCTGGGCCACGAGCGCTGCGGCGCGCTCAAGGCGGCCCTGGGCGCCAAGGACGCCCCCGGCCACGTGGGCGCGCTGGTGCGCGACCTGCAGGGGGCCGTGACCATGGGTCGCGTGATGCCCGGGGATCCGCTGGTGAACGCCATCAAGGCCAACGCCGTGCAGATCGCCACGCAGATCCAGAAGGAAGGGCAGTTCGGCGGGGCCGCGGGGGAGATCCAGGTCATCTCGGGCTACTACGACCTGGACACGGGCGTGGTGGAATGGCCGGGGGGCGAACCCGAGGATGAGCCCGCCGCAGCAGCGGGGCAGGGACACTGAACGCGCAAGGGCCCGGGATTCCGGGCCCTTTTCGTAGGGACACGATGCATCGTGTCCCTACTCCTCCACTTCCACCACCTGCTCCTCGCTCAGCCAGAGGCCGTGCTGCGTGCAGTAGGTCAGCGCGCACAGGCGGGCCTTGCGAGCCAGGGCGATTTGGAAGCTCACCTGGGAATAGCCCTTGGCCTCCTCCCGCCCCGCCGTGAAGGCGCCCGGCTCGTAGACGGCCGTGGCCAGCAGGCGGTCGCCGTCGAACAGCTGCAGGCGCTGGATGTGGTGGTTGTCCAGGTCGGGATGGACATAGTCCTGCCCCATTTTCAACACGACCGGAAAGGCCTCGCCCTTCTTCACCCGGGCGGGAGCCAGGACGTGGGGGGTGTGACGGTCCAGGTAGTCGCGCTTGGCCTCCTTCATCTCGGGGGTGACCAGGGCGGGCGAATTGAACGTGGGCATGGAGACTCTCCTGTCGCTTGGGTGTCGGATGCAGGGTGAAGCCGCGTGTCGCGCCGCGGCGCCAGAAGGTGGCGAACGGCGGGGATTGCGGCGCCGGCGCGCCCGGCGGCCGGAACCCCGGAGCGCCCGGGACCGACAGAAAGCGGCCCCGGCGCAAGTCAGGCGACTCCGTCCGGGGCCGGATTGTGGATCGTGGACTGGTCGGGCTACTTGAGCAGATCAAGCTTGCGCAGGATGCCGTCCACCAGCTGGTCCGTCGAGGCCGTGCCGCCCAGGTCCGGCGTGAGGTTGCTCTTGTCCGCCAGGAACAGGGTCAGCGCCGCCTGCACGCGGTCCGCGGACTTCTCCTCGCCCAGGTGGCGCAGCATCATGTTGCCCGAGAGGATGGTGGCGATGGGATTGGCGATGCCCCGGCCCGCGATGTCCGGCGCGCTGCCGTGGACGGATTCGAAGACCGCGCAGTCGTCGCCCAGGTTGGCCCCGGGCACCACGCCCAGCCCGCCCACCAGGCCGGCGCACAGGTCGCTGATGATATCGCCGTAGAGATTGCCCAGCACCAGCACGTCGAAGATCTCGGGCCGCATCACCATTTGCATGGCGCAGTTGTCCACGATGATCTCCTTGTATTGGAGATCGGGATACTCCGCCGCCACCTTGCGCACGCTCTGCAGGAAGAGGCCGTCGGAGAGCTTCATGATGTTGGCCTTGTGGACGGCGTGCACCGTGTGCCGCTTCTTCTGCGAGGCCCACAGGAAGGCGGCGCGCGCGATGCGCGTGGAGGCCTTCTCCGTGATGATCTTCAGGCTCTGGGCCACGCCCGGGGCGATGTCCTGCTCCAGGCCGGCGTAGAGGTCCTCCGTGTTCTCGCGGAACAGGACCAGGTTGATGGGCTTGTGGTGCTCCGTCACGCCCAGCGAGGAGCGCACGGGGCGCACGTTGGCGTAGAGGTCCAGCTCCTTGCGCAGGGCCACGTTGACGCTGCGGAAGCCGCCGCCGATGGGCGTCGTGAGCGGGCCCTTGAGGGCCACCTTGTTGGCCCGGATGGATTCCAGGGTCTCGTCGGGCAGCGTGCTGCCGTGCGTGTCCACGGCCCCGGCGCCGGCGGGCATCAGGACCCACTCGACTTCCACGCCCGTGGCCGCGATCACGCGCCGGGCCGCGGCGGTCACTTCCGGACCGATGCCGTCGCCCTGGATCAGCGTCACTTTGTGCTTCTTCTTCGCGCTCATGCCATCCCGCCTCTCTTCTGGATTTTTCCGGAACAGGATAGCAAACAGGAAGGGGCGACCGTCCTCAGACCGTGGATTCCGAGCGGGGGCCGTCCAGCCGGGACCGCACTTCGCGCAGCAGGACGCCGGGTCCGAAGGGCTTGGAGAGCAGGCTCACGTTCTGGCCGTCCATCAGTTCCAGGTCCAGGCCGCGGTCCGTGTAGCCGGTCATCAGGATGACGGGCTGCAGCAGGCCCTGGTCGCGCACCTGGCGCACCAGCTCGAAGCCGCCCAGTTCGGGCATCACCACGTCGCTCAGGATGAGCTGCGGATCCAGGCCCTGTTCCAGCAGGGCGAGGGCCTCGCGGCCGTTGGCCGCCGTGCTCACCTCGTAGCCGCTATTCCGCAGCGTCCGCAGCAGCACCTCGCGCACGGCGGCCTCGTCCTCCACCAACAACAGACGCTCGGTTCCGCCCGGGCCGGAGAGTTCGCGCGGTTCGCCGTCCCGGCCGGCCAGGCTCTCCCCCAGGACCGCGGGCAGGTAGATGTGGAAACTGGTGCCCTGGCCCAACTCGCTCTGCACCCGGATCAGGCCTCCGCTCTGCGTGACGATCCCGTAGACCGTGGCCAGCCCCAGGCCGGTGCCCTGGCCGGCTTCCTTGGTGGTGAAGAAGGGTTCGAAGATGTGCGCCTGCACCTCGCTGCTCATGCCGTGGCCCGTGTCGGAGATGCTCAGCAGCACGTGGGGCGCACCCTCGGGCAGGCCCGTCTCCCGGGCCAGCAGGGCCCCCGGCACCACGTTGCGCGTGCGGATGACCAGCTCGCCGCCGCCCGGCATGGCGTCGCGGGCGTTGACCACCAGGTTGAGGATCACCTGGTCCATCTGGCCCGTGTCCAAGTTCACGCGCTGCAGGTCCGGCGCCAGATCCAGCCGGATCCGGATGTCCTCGCCGATCACGCGGCGCAGCATCTTCTCCAGGTCGGCCAGGATGCCGTTGAGCGAGACGCGCTGGGGATGCAGCGTCGAGCGCCGGCTGAAGATCAGCAGCTGGCGCGTCAGCTGAGCCGCCCGCTGGGCCGCGTCGCGCACCTGCTGCAGCTCGTCGCGCACCGGGTCGTGGGAGTCCAGGCTCATGAGCAGCAGGTCGCACTGGCCCAGGATCACCACGAGGATGTTGTTGAAGTCGTGGGCCACGCCGCCGGCCAGCCGGCCCACGGCCTCCATCTTTTGCGATTGGCGCAACTGGCTCTCCAGCTGGTGACGCTCGCTGACGTCGCGCAGGATGGCCAGCAGCAGGGGCTCACTGCCTCCGTGCAGGAGGCTTAAGGTCACTTCCACCAGGAAGGGCTGTCCGCTGGACCGCAGGTGGATCCACTCGAAGGAGAGCGCCTCGCCGGCCAGCGCGCGCTGGATCAGTTCCTGGGCCTTCTCCCGGGAGTCGCGCCCGTCGGGCTGCTGGGGCGGGGAGAGCATCTCCGGCCCCAGTCCGGCCATCTCTTCCGGCGCGAGACCGAACAAGCGGGCCGCCGCCGGATTCCCCTCCAGGAAGCGCTGGGAGTCCATCACGAAGATGGCGTCCAGGGCGTTCTCGAACAGGCCGCGGTAGCGGGACTCCGAGACGCGCAGCGCACCCTCCGCCCGCCGGCGCTCCTGGACCTCCGCCTGCAGGGCGGCATTCATCCCCTTGAGCCGCTGGGCCCGGCGGCGCGCCAGCAGCCAGCTCAGCCCCAGCAGTGCGCCCAGGGCCAGCGTCTGCAGCCAGAGCCACTTGTACCACGGGGCGGGCACGTGGATGCCGCCCAACTCCGTCTCCTGGACCGGATGGCTGCCCGCCTGGACGCGCACGCGCAGCGTGTAGCGGCCCGGCGGCAGATAGTCCAGCCGGCGGGTGCCGGACAGGGTCCAGGGCGTCCACTCCTCGTCCAGCCCCTCGACAAGGAACGAGTACTGGGCGGGGCCGTCCAGGCCGAGGTGGGCGCAGGCCACGCCGAGCACCAAAGGCGCGACGCCACGGACCCCGCCGCCCGGCCGCAGACCGCCCGCCGTACCCGCCCACTGGACGCCGCCCAGCTCCAGACTCCGCAGCTGCAGGGGCGGCAACTCATGTCCGGCAGCCTTCAGCTGATCCGGGTGATAGTGCAGCAGGCGCTGTTCGGTCTGCACCCAGATCCCGTCCCGCGTGACCAGCACGTTGCGCGGCCGGCGTCCGGCCGAGCCGTAGGTGGAGGTGTCCCAGACGGGAAGGCCCTTCCCGGCCGGCGCCACGGCCAGTCCCTGCTGGAACAGGACCCAGCTGCTTCCGTCGAGCCCGCGGCTGATCCGGCAATTGGCCCCCAGGTTCCAGCCGGCGGGCGGCGCGAACCCGCCGGGCTCGCCCAACCGACCGGCGGAATCCGGCTCCAGGACCCGCGTGCCGCTGACGACGAGCAGCTGGTCGCGAAAGCTCCGCACCTGCACGGCGCCGGGTTCGAGGCCCTGGGCCACGCCCAAGTTCAGCACGTCCCAGCGACCCTGGCGCAGGCGGATCCGCCACAATCCCGTGTCCGAGCTGCCCAGCCAATACTCGCCCGGCACGCGCCGCTCCATGCTGGTGATGTCGCCCATCACCCCCGGGATCGGTTCCCCCACCCGCCAGGCGCCCGCCTCCCAGAGCAGCGGCCGCAGCCGGCCCTCCACGCCCACCCAGACCCGGTCGGCCTGCTCCGGATCCTGGAACAGCAGGGAGGGCTGCCCGCCCAGCAGGACGCGGTCTCCTGCTTCCCGCACCCAGGCCAGCTGCCCGCCCAGGGTGGCCAGCAGGCCGTGCCGGGTGGAGAGCAGGTGCCAGCAGATGCCGCTCACCCGACCCACCCGCACGAAGCGCTCGCTCGCCGCGTCCCGGCCTTCCCGCATCCTGAAGAGGCCCTGGGTGGTGCCCACGTGGACCCAGCCCTCGTGCAGCGTCAGGCATTGGGGCTGCCCCGGCAGTCCGTTGGCGCCCATGTACTGGCTGAAGGGCAGTTCCAGGGCCACTTCCGCCACGCCGTCGGTGCTCGCCACCCAGAGATTTCCGCCGGCGTCCTGGCTCAGGTGGACGGCCATGGGGCTCGACAGCCCGGTGCGCTCGTCCAGCACCTGCTGCACGCGCAGCTGCGGATCCAGCAGGAACACGCCGCCCTGCAGGGTGGCCAGGGCCAGCCGACCGTCGCGCAGCCGCAGGCCGTGAAACAGATCGAGGGCCTGGATCCGCGCGCTCAGTTCGGGCAGCGCCGTCACCCGCCCCCGCTCCAGCAGGTAGAGTCCCCGGAAGCGGGTGCCCAGCAGCAGGCGGCCGCCGTCCAGCGGCAGCAGGCAGACCATCCGGTTGCCCTGGGCGAAGAGTTCGGGACCGAGCACGGGCTCCAGGGCCGTCTCGGGAATCTGCAGCGCCCCCTCCGGCACCCGGGCGGGGTTCAGCCGACACAGACCGCGGTCGGCCAACTGCACGAACAGCGTGTCCCCCAGCGCGGCGGCCCCGCCCAGTTCCTGGGGAGGCGTGAAGGTCTGCAGCTGGCCTCCCTGCCAGCGGGCCAGCAGCTCCTTGCTCTGGAAGTAGAGGCCGTGGCTCAGGTGATGGATGGAGCGCACGTCGCGGAAGTGCGGCGCCCGGTCACGCAGGGAATCCGACAAGTGGCGGGGCTGCCAGTCTCCGGCGGAGCGCTCCAGCCAGCCGAACTCGTTGGTCCCGCCGTAGGCCAAGCGGCCGTCAGGCAGAGCCAGCACGCTGCGGATTTGGGTCCGGCCGGGGGTCTGCAGGCGGCGCCAGGTCTGGCCGTCGAACTCCAGCACCCCGTCGTCGTTGCCCACGAACAGGTTCTGGTTGACGTCGTGGGTGGTGGAGAGGCAGATGTCGGAGAAATCCTGCCCGGCGGGATGGTGCTGCACCACGGGCGGCAAACCCACGGCCAACGCCGTCAGAGTCCAGGCCAGCCCGAGCAGGCCGCCCGCCAGTCGACGGCCGACCGCCGGAACAGGAATTCGCCGCCATCTTGGCCGTGGACCCACCCGGATTCTCCCTGGTTCGTGCAGTTGTGCCAAATCCATATCGGCCGATGGGACGGCTGAATGAACGGGAGGCGCGGGCTGTTCAGGTGGAGCCGGTTCGGCGGGATGGCGGCAAAGCAAAAAAACCGCGCGGGAGCTCCCGCGCGGCAGGTTTTTCCTTGAATGAGGGGCGGGATCAGGGGCGCGCCGGCTCCTTCTTCACCTGGATGCGCAGATCCTGGCTGCGGACCGCGCCGTCCGGCGACGAATCCTCCCGGCGCTGGATCACCACGCCCACGGAGTCCGGGTTCACTCCGGCGGCCCGCAACTGCGCCAGCACGCGTTCGCGGATCTCGGCCTCCGTCAATCCCTCCAGGCCTTCCAGCTGCAGACCGGGCAGGCCGCCGCCCTGCAGCTGCCACTCGCCCTCCGTCAACTGGCTGTCGCACTGCGCGCTCAACGCGATGGTCAAGGGACCGGGGGCGGCGGAATCGCTCTCCAGCTCCACGTGCACCAGCGGCAGGCCGCCTTCCTCGCTGCGGGTCACGCTCACCCGGCCGGGATAACCCTGGGCGTCCAGCTGCTCCTGCAGGGCCGTGTTGATCTGCTCGTCACTCAGGCCGCTGATGTTCAGCTGCACGTTGAACACTTGGTCCATCATCATGGTGAACAGGCTGCCGCGGGATTCCTCCTCCCAGGGCGTGCTGCTCAGCTCCACGCCGGCCAGCCCTTCGAAGACGGCCAGCTCGGCCTGCGAGGCGTCGCGCAGCAGCGCCTGCACGCGGCTCCGCCCGCCATCCTCCTCCTGGACGTTGAAATTCTCCACCGACCAGGGTCCCTGGCGCAGGACGCGCAGGACAGGTTCCAGATCGCCGCTCACCTGCAGGTCCAGGGTCAGGCCGGCTTCCCGGTCGTAGTTCAGGGGCACCGTGCAGGCCAGGACCACCAGCAGCAGGCTCGCCGCGCCGGCCAGGCGCAGGGCACTCCATCGGGCAGGGTTCCACATCTCGTTCCATCCTTTCCAGCCGGCGGCTCCCGCAGGACGCCGCCCTGTTGCGTGCTCCGCCGCCGCGCGGGCCTCCACCTGCCGGCGCAGGTCGTCCAGCCGGGGCAGCTCCTCGTCCCGTGGACTCAGCCGGCCGAAGAGGGCGCGCAGGTCGCCGTCGGAATCAGGACTCTTGTCCCTGCAGTCGCCGGGCTTCCAGTTCGCGTTCGAATCCATGGTCCAGTTCCTCCTCGCAGCTTCGTCCGATGAGGGCCAGATTGAGACGACCGTCCAGCAAGTCCCGCAGCTCGCGCCGGGCCCGGTGGATGCGCGTTTTCACCGCAGCCAGGGATTCCCCGCGCGCCTCGGCCACCTCGGCCAGCGAGAGCCCACCCAAGTAGTGCAGCAGCAGCGTCTCCCGCCGCTCCGGCCGCAGGCTGGCCAGCGCCGCCTTGAGGTGCCAGCGCTGCAGATGTTCCTCGGCACTGGCGCCGTGGGTGGGCTCGGTCCCCGCCTCGCCGCCCTCCCGGCCGGGCAGCCAGCGCCGCCAAAGCCCGCGCCGCCACCGGCGGCGGGCCTCGTGCACCAGGATGCGGGCCATCCAGGGCCGGAAGCGCGCTTCCTCCCGCAGTCCGGGCAGCCCCGTCAACCCCTTGAACAGGCAGTCCTGCAGCAGGTCGTGGTCCTCCCCCGGCGGAGCCAGTTGGCGCGCCAGGGCGCAGAGGGCCGGCCACTGGGGTTCCAGCAGCTGCCAGAAACGATCCGGGGCGGGAGCGTGGGGTCCATGCATGGGGTCGCCTTTCTGTCCCTTGCCTCTACGAGTCGGGCGGGCGATGAAAGGTGGCAGGGAGACTGAAAAAAGAATCAGGCGCGCGGCGGGTGTTCGTCCTGGGGGCCTGGTTGGCCTGGATTCGCCGCGTCGGCCGGGGGGCGCCGCTGGACGGGGGAGTCCTCGAAGAGCATGCGGATGGCCGGGGTCTCCAGGTCGTCGAACTGCCCCTTGCGCACCGAGCGCACGAAGGCCCAGACCATTCCCGCGGCGATCACCAGCGCCAGCGGCAACACGACGTAGATGACGGACATGGCGGACCCTCCTGAGTTTCCGGCGCAAGAAGTCGCATGATCCTCATGCAATTGTCACGTCATCCGCCATCCGGCGGATGGACAACCCGCAAATAAGTCCACTAGTTGAACCGTCTTCGCGACGGCCCTCCCACCTTCGGGCCGTCTCCACACACAGCAAAAGGAGACGAGACATGAGTTACGGAAGACGAACACAAGGGCTGGGCCTGGCCCTGCTGCTGGCGGGGGGCCTGGTCCTGCCCGGCCGCTCCCAGGCACCGGGTCATGTGTTGATCGCCTGGAACGACCTGGGCATGCACTGCGCCAACCAGGATTTCAGCCAGTTGGTGGTCCTGCCGCCCTACAACAACGTGAAAGCCCAGTTGCTGCGCCGCCAGCCCGCCGGGCCGCCCCTGTTGATCACGGAAGGCGTGCGGCTGGAGTACAGCATCCCGGGCAACACCACCTCGGTGACCAAGACCAACTTCTGGGACTACGCCCAGCAGATCTTCGACCTGCCCGCCCCCCTGCCGCCGAACATCGGGTTGACGGGCAACGGATTGAGCGGCGTGCTGTCCCCTTTCCCGGGCTATTTCGAGGTGACCGGCGTGCCCGTCACGCCCTTCCAGGACAACGACCTGGTGAACGAGCAGCCCTATCAACTGATTCACGTCGAGGCCTTTGACATGCAGACCGACGATCTGCTGGCCTTCACCGACGCGGTGATCCCGGTCTCCAACGAGATCGGCTGCGTCTCCAGCGGCTGCCATTCCAGCGTCCAGGACATCCTGGACGAGCATCCTGACGAAGCCGGTTTCAATCCCAATGATACGCCCATTCTGTGCGCGCGCTGCCACGCCTCCCCGGCGCTGGGCACCCAGGGCATCCCCGAGGCGGGCTTTCTTTCCCTGCGCCTGCATGAAAAACACCACGACATCCAGCCCGTGAACGGCATCTCCACCTGCTACAAGTGCCACCCCGGCGCCAACGCCCAGTGCCTGCGCGACGTGATGGCCACCAACCCGGCCGACCCGATGATCTGCCAGGACTGCCACGGCACCATGGAACACGTGGCCGCCACCATTGAGGACGGACGCATTCCCTGGCTGGACGAACCCAGCTGCGGCTCCTGCCACGGCGCGGCCTTCGCCGAGGAGCCGGGCACGCTGTTCCGCAATTCGCGCGGCCACGGCGGCCTCTACTGCTCGGCCTGCCACGGCAGCCCGCACGCCATCCTGCCCTCCCGGGAAGCCAACGACAACCTGCAGAACATCCGGCTCCAGGGCCACGCCGGCACCCTGAGCGACTGCCGGGTCTGCCACACCGTGCGGCCCACCAGCCCCGGCCCTCACGGCATCTCCGCGCCCCCGCCCAGCGAGGTGGTGCTGGAGATCCATCGCCAGGCGGCGGGCCAGGGCTTGCGCCTGGTCTGGAACAGCCTGCCGGATGCGCTGGAGTACCGGATCTACCGGCTGAACGAGGCCTGGGGCGAAGCCGGTCTGGTGCAGGTGGGAGCCACCACCCTCACCGATTGGCAGCTCGCGGAGCCGGCCGCCGGCGACGTGCGCGAATTCTATCGTGTGACGGCCCTGCTCCCCTGAGCTGCGCGACCTGACCCTCCAACCCGCGCCCTGCTGGGGCGGGCCTTGCCTGAAGCATCGCCGGGCGGTGGCCGGACTCCTTGTTCGGCGCCGCCTGGCGTTGCCAGGTCCAGGCCGGCCGGTCCCCGCGACCCATTCCGGCCTCTGTCCGCTGCTGAAGTCGCGGTCGCAGCCGCCAAGCAGGTGACCGAAAAGCTCGACAGAACCCGGCAGCGGTGTCAGGCACCGTGCCAGACGAAGCCGTCTACACCCCCTCTCAGCGAAAGGTCTTCGCGCGAAAGCTGGAGGTCACCACCGTCAGGCTGGAGAGGGGCATCAGCAGCGCGGCCACCAGCGGGTTGATGTAGCCGGCAATGGCCAGTCCGGCCCCCAGCAGGTTGTAGCAGAGCGAGAACAGCAGGTTGCGACGGATCACGACCACCGTGCGGCGGGCGCCGTCCACCAGATCGGCCACGGCCCCCAGTCCCGGCGTGGTCAGGAAGACGTCCGCCGCGGCCAGGCTGGCTTCCGCGCCGCCGTGCACGCTGACGCCCACCGTGGCGGCGGAGAGTGCGGCCGCATCGTTGACCCCGTCCCCCACCATCACCACCACGCCCTGGCGCGCGGCCGCCTCCACGGCGGCCAGCTTCTCCTCGGGCAGCACGCCGCCCCGGCAATCCGCCGGCGGCAGACCCAGTTCGGCGGCCACCCGGGCCACGATGCGCGGATGGTCGCCGCTCAAGATGCCCAGCCGCCAGCCGCGCTCCTGCAGCCGCGCCACCGTCCGGGCGGCGTCCGGTCGCAGGGCATCGCCCAGACCCGCCACGGCGGCGGGCCGGCCGTCCCGGGCCAGCACCACCGGGCTGTGGCCCTCGGCGACCAATTCCTCCACCCAGGCCTGCACGTCGCCGGGCAGCCCGTCCGGCAACTGGGCGCCCACCCAGGCGGGCGACCCGACCCAGTAGTCGTGGCCGTCCACCCGGCCGCGGATCCCGCCGCCCAGATCCTGGCGCAGCTCCTCCACCTCGAAGGGCTCCTCTTCCAACCGGCGCGGATCCGGCGTCTGGCGCGACTGGGCGTCCACCAGGGCCCGGGCCACGGGATGCTGCACACGGCGCTCCAGCGCGGCGGCAGGCCCCAAGAGCCCGGCGTCCCCCAGCAGGCGCACCACGGAGACCCGGCCCTCGGTGAGGGTGCCGGTTTTGTCCAGCAGCAGCAGGCCCGGCTTGCTCAGCGCCTCGATCACGTCGCCGCCCTTGACCAGGATCCCCGCGCGGGCGGCCCGCCCCACAGCCACGCTCACGGCCAGCGGCGTGGCCAGACCCAGGGCGCAGGGACAGCTGACGATGAGCAGGGCCACGGTATGGTTGACGGCCTGGCTGGGATCCAGCCACAGCCAGAGGGCGAAGGTGCCCCCCGCCGCCAGCACCACGGCGCCCACGAACCAGCCGGCGATGCGGTCCGCCAGCCGTACGATGGGCGCGCGCCGCCCGGCGGCCTCCTCCACCACCTGCAGCAGGCGGCCCACCCGGGTCTCCTCGCCGGTGGCCTCCACGCGCACGCGCAGCGGCGAGAGCAGGTTGGTGGTGCCCGCGTGGACGGGCTGGCCGGGCTCCACGGGCTCCGGGCGGGACTCGCCGGTGAGCAGCGAAAGGTTGAGTTCGCTCCGCCCCGCCACCACGATGCCGTCCACGGGCAACAGGTCGCCCGCCCGCACCTCCACCAGGTCGCCCACCTTGAGCGCCTCCACCGGCACCTCGCGGATGCACTCGCCCTCCGGGGTGGGATCCACCCGCCGGGCGCCCGCCGGGGAGAGGCTGTAGAGCAGCTCGGCGGCGTCGGCGCTCTCGCGCTGGCGGCGGCGCTCCAGCCAGCGCCCGCCCAGCAGCAGCAGGATCAGCGTGGCCAGGCTGTCGAAGTAGATGTCGCCCGAGTTGCGCACGGTGTTCACCACGCCGCTGGCGAAGCCGGCCAGTAGGCCGATGCTCACCGGCAGGTCCATGTGCAGGCGCCGGCTCTTCAATGCGGCCCAGGCCCCTTTGAAGAACACCGAGGCCGAGAAGAACATGGCCGGCAGCATGGCCAGCAGGCTCACCCAGCGGAAGAAGCTCTCGTACTGGCGCTCCATACCCTCGAAGAAGCCGCCGTAGAGCGCCACGGCGATGAGCATGACGTTGGCCGCCACGGCGCCGGCCACGCCGATGCGCAGCAGCAGGCGGCGGTCCTCCTCCCGGCGCAACTCGCGCACCTTGACGCCACGGTAGGGATGAGGCGTGTAGCCCAACTGGTCCATGAAGCGCGCGGCGACGGAGAGCCGCGCCTGGGCCGGGTTCCAGATCACGGTGGCCTGGCTGCGCCGCACGTCCAACCGTGCCTCCACCACGCCGGGCAGCGCCAGGGAGACCCGCTCCACCAGCCAGACGCAGGCCGCGCAGTGGACGTTCTCCAGGTAGAGTTCGATCTGCCGCAGCCCGTCGCCGGCGGGGCGCGCGTAGAGATCCAGGAAGGCGGGGTCGTCGAAGTCCTCGTAGCTGCGGCCGGTGGGATTGGCCTTCCAGGGCGTCTCGCCCGTGGAGCGGGCCACGCGGTAGAATTGCTCCAGCCCGTGGTCGTGGATCACTTCGTAGACCGTCCGGCAGCCGCCGCAGCAGAACTGGCGTTCGGCGCCGGGGACGATCAGGCCGGCGGGAACGGGCAGGTTGCAGTGCGTGCAGCGGGTCTCGCTCATCGGGGGACTCCCAGGCTGGATTCGGGGACGGCGCGCAGAAGCGCGGCGCTCACTGGCTGGCGCTGGAGTCCGGCTTGTCCTGGCAGCAGGGCAGCTCCCAGGGCTTGAGACCAGCGGCCTTGGGCGCTTCCGCGGATTCCAGCACCACGGCGGCCCGGATCCCACCGAAGCGCTCCACGGGAATTCGCGCCCGGTCCAGCACGGTCCAGGCGCCGATGCAGAGCAGGATCAGCGCGCTCACCAGCGGCAGGTGGCGGCGCAGCGGGCCGGCCAGCGCCTGCACGCTCATGCCCAGGGTCAGCAGCACGGGCAGCGTGCCCAGCCAGAAGGCGGCCATCACCAGCGCGCCCTGGACGGGGTCGCCCGTGCCGGCGGCCGTGATGGCGAAGGCGTAGAGCCAGCCGCAGGGCAACAGCGTTGACAACAGGCCCAGGGTGAGGGCCTTGACCACCGGCGGCTTGTCGCCCAGCTGGCCCAGGGCTTCCTGCACCAGGCGCTGGAAGACGGGGGGCAAGTGGGTGGAGATCCGCACGCCGCGCACCTGGAGCAGCATCACCAGGCCCCAGACCATCATCAACACGCCGGCCGCGATAGCCGCGCCGCGCTGCAGGCCCGCCGCGGCGCCCGCCAGATCCAGGGCCCGGCCCAGGATGCCGGCCATGATGCCCAGCAGCACGTAGGTCAGCAGCCGGCCCAGGCTGTAGGCCGCGTGGGACAGCGCGCGGCTCAACCCGCTGGAGCGGTCGCCGCCCGCGTAAAAGGCCACGAAGCCGCCGCACATGCCCGCGCAGTGCAGACTCCCCAGCAGGCTGGCTCCAAGAACGGCCCAGAACAATGCGCTCACGAGATCCTCCCACTTTCACCACGAAGGACACGAAGAATCAAGCAGGGCACGAAGACGCCATGATGTAACAGCGGGCAGCCGAAGCGCTTCTGCCCGTGTCCACTCAACCCAATCCCTGATCCATTCCTCGGCCTTGCTTCGTGCTCTTCGTCCCTCTTCCCGTGCTCCGTGCTTCTTCCCGTGCTTCGTGGTGAGATTGGCTTCCAAGTCAGCGGACGGCGCCCAGCTCGCGCGTTTCCAGCCACGTGTAGCGCATGGTGTCGCGGCGGGCCTCCAGCTGGAACTCCCACATGCCGGGCGGGCCCAGCCGGAAGGCCGCGCCGTAGCCGCCCGCCATGGGCTGCAGATCCGCCTCGAACACGCGCCCTGCCCGGGCGCTGAAGAAGGCCCTGAGATGCACGCTCAGGCTGTCCAGCGGCCGGTTCAGCGAGTCCACCAGCTGCGCGACCACCAGCGTGTTGGGCACCCCGGCGCCCGCGTCCACGGCCAGCTCCGGCGGCACCGCGCGGAACTCCAGCTCCACGTGCCAGCCCAATCGGCGGTCCTGCTCCAGCTGGGCCTGCTCGCGGTCCCAGTGCACGGCCTTGTCGTAGTAGTTCTCCACCACCACATGGGAGGGATCCCCGATGGCCGAATAGAGCAGGACGCCCATCAGCAGGATCATCAGCAGCAGCAGGCCCACCACCATCCAGGGCCACATCCGGCCGCGGCGCTCCATCTCCGTCAAGTCGCTCACTTCTTCCCCCGGTCGTGTTCCTGGTTGTCGTCGTCGTCACCCGCGTCGTCTTCCAGGTCCGGCCCCAGCAGGGCCGTACGCAGCGTGGCCCGGTAGCCCAGGCTGTCCGTGACCTCGAACAGGGCGTGGACGTGCTCGTCGTCGAAGGCCGCGCGCGGCACCATCACCACGACCACGCTGGTGCCCATGCTCTTGGCCGGCACGCGCAGGGGATTGCTGGGAATGATCACCTGGCCGTCGGCGGGCTCCAGCAGGCGGATCCAGTACTCGCGGTCCGCGTTGCGCTGGTTGTCCACTTTGATGCGCAGCTGGTTGGCCACCAGGCCGCCGGGCATCTCCGTGTAGGGCACGCCCAGGCCGCGCAAGATGGTCACCACCGAGTCCTGGCGGCGGGCCAGGTTGAAGATCAGCAGGCCGAAGACCAGGCAGAGGATCAGCGGATAAAGCACAACCCGCGGCCGCAGGAAGCGCCGCCGGCCCGTGGCCAGTTCCTCCTGGCTGCTGTAGCGGATCAGCCCCCGGGGCCGGCCCACCTTGTCCATGATGGAGTCGCAGGCGTCGATGCACTGGGTGCAGTGGATGCACTCCATCTGTAGGCCATCGCGGATGTCGATGCCCGTGGGACAGACCACCACGCAGTGGTTGCAGTCCACGCAGTCACCGCCCGCTTTGCCCTCGCCCTTGCGCAGCTTGGTCCGGGGCTCGCCGCGGCGGCCGTCATAGGCCACGATCAGCGAGTGGCGGTCCAGCAGCGCGGACTGGAAGCGCCCGTAGGGACAGGCCACGATGCAGGTCTGCTCGCGGAACCAGGCGAAGTCCCCGAACATCAGCGCCGTGGTGACGGCCATGACCACGAAGCCCGGCCAGTGCTCCAGCGGCGAGTCCGTGACCCAGCCGATCAGCGTGTCCCAGCCGACCCAGTAGGCCAGGAAGGTGTTGGCCAGGAAGGCCGAGAACACCAGGAAGACCGCGTACTTGGCCAGGCGGCGCAGGGGCAGGCCGCCCTGGAGGTCCAGTTGGTGCTGGCTCAGGTGGTCGCCCTCGAAGAGGCGCTCGACGGGCCGGAAGAGGTACTCCATGTAGACGGTCTGCGGACAGCCCCAGCCGCACCAGACCCGCCCCAGCAGGGCCGTCAGCAGGAAGACCGAGAGCAGGATCCCCACCATCAGCAGCATCAGCAGCAGCGTGTCCGTGGCGTGGAACGTGGAGCCGAACAGCGTGAATTCCCGCGCCGCCAGATCGAAGAGCATCAGCGGCTTGCCGTTCATCTTCAGGATCGGGATGGCGGTGAAGAGCAGGATCAGGCCCCAGGCCACCACCAGTCGGCGCCAATAGAAGCGGCCCCGGGCGAGCCGGGGGCGCAGCCAGCGGCGGCTGCCGTCGCGATTGAGGGTGGAAAGCACCCGCTCCGGGGCTTCGAGGATGGTCGACTCGCTCATGCGCGCCCTTTCAGTTCTCGCCGGATCAAGGTACTGCCGATCCGGCGCTGGTGCGGGACGCCGTGTCACACCGGATGAAGTGACGGGAAGGGCCCCTGGCGGAGACCCTTCCCGTCCGGGTCGTCAGACTACTTGCTGGCGGTTTCCAGCGCCGAGCTGTCGGAGACCTGGGCCGTGGAATCCGCCGCGGCGGCGCCCACCAATTGACCTTCGGGCTCCTTGGGGTTGGCCGGCGTGGTGCCCTGGAGGCTCTTCACAAAGGCCACCACGTTCACCAGCTCGTCGGGCTTCAGCTGCTGCTCCCAGGCCTGCATGGCCGTGCCCGTCACTCCGCTGATCACCACTTTTTGGATGGCCGACAGGCTGCCGTCGCCGTTCTTCCAGTAGTTGTCGGTCATGTTCGGGCCCAGGCCCACCATGCCGCCGCCGTCCGCCGCATGGCAGGGCAGGCACTTGGCCGCGAAGACCGCGCCGCCCGCCTGGACCTTGGCGGGATCCGCCAGGATGGCCTGCAAGTCCCCCTCGGAGGCGGTGGGCGGAATCAGCTCCGCCATGCGGGCATCCCAGCTCTCCACCTCGGCGGCGTACTCGTCGTGCATGGTGGGGCCCATCAGGATGTGGTAATAGATGAAGTACACCAGCGAGAACACGATGGTGGCCCAGAAGATCCACACCCACCAGGTGGGCAGCGGATTGTCGTACTCCTGGATCCCGTCGTAGTTGTGGTCCAGCATCTCGTTCGGTTTCTGCTCGCTCATCGTCGCTCCTCAAGCTTTCCCGCAGCGGGTTGCGCGGGCTGGGCGGGGATCGTGCCGGAGGCCGCCTCGGGCCGGGCCTCCTCCAGGGGCAGGCGCCCCACCTCTTCCAGGCCGCCCGCCCGCGACTGCAACCAGAGGCGGATCATCAGGGACGCGAACACCAGCAGGAAGAAGATCATCCCGATGATGGCGTAGCCCGAGTAGCCCGCGTGGCTCATGATCGTGGACAGGCTCACGGCGCGCTCCTAGTTCGTGGCCCCGGCGGCCTTGATGTCCGTGCCCAGCCGCTGCAGATAGGCGATGATCGCCACCACCTGCTTGTCGCCCAGGTTCATGGGTCCGCCGTTCTGGGCGATGGCCGTCGCCACGCGCGCGGCCTGCTCCCGGGCCACCGCCTCGGCGCTGTTCACCACCTCGCCGTAGGGCACGCCGAGCATGATCATCGCGTCCACGCGCTTCTGGATGCTGGCGAAATCGATGGCCTTGCTCTCGAACCAGGGATACTTGGGCATGATCGAGCCCGGGGTCATCTTCTGCGGATCGCGGAAGTGCTCCAGATGCCAGAAATCGCTCCGCTTGCCACCCTCGCGGTGCAGGTCCGGCCCAATGCGCCGGCTGCTCCACTGGAAGGGATGGTCGTAGATGAACTCGCCCGGCTTGGAGTACTCGCCGTAGCGCAGGGTCTCGGCCCGGAAGGGCCGGATCATCTGGCTGTGGCAGTTGTAGCAGCCCTCGGCGACGTAGAGGTCGCGCCCGTAGAGCTCCAGCGGCGTGTAGGGCTTGACCGAGGCGATGGTCGGCACGTTGGACTTGATCAGGAAGGTGGGGATGATCTCGAAGAGCGAGGCCGAGGCCACGGCGATCACCACCCAGATCGTGAAGACCAGGCCGCGGCCTTCCCAGACGCGGTGCCAGGCGAGGCTGACCATCCGGCCCAGGGCGCCGGGATAGGGGGCCTTGCTGTAGTCGGCCTGCTCCGGCTCGTAGGTCAGCGCGGGGGCCTCGTAGACGGGTTCCTCGTAGCGGGCCGGACGCATCTTCCAGGTCATCAGAATGTTGTAGACACCCAGGATGGTGCCCGTCAGGTACAGCGTGCCGCCCAGGGCGCGGACCATGTACATGGGCATCAGGCGCTGGACGGTTTCCACGAAGTCGGGATAGAGCAGGCGCCCGGTCTGGTCGAAGGCGCGCCACATCAGGCCCTGGGTCACGCCGGCTGAATAGAGCGCCACGATGTAGAGCAGGATGCCCACGGTGCCGATCCAGAAGTGCAGCTCCGCCAGCTTCTTGCTGTAGAGCCGGCCCGACTGGAAGAGCCGCGGGGCCAGCCAGTAGAGCATGCCGAAGACCAGGAAGCCGTTCCAGCCCAGCGCGCCGGAATGGACGTGGCTCACGGTCCAGTCCGTGTAGTGCGAGAGCGCGTTGACGGTCTTGATGCTGAGCAGCGGGCCTTCGAACGTGCTCATGCCGTAGAAGGTCACGGCCACGACGAAGAACTTGAGGATCGGCTCCTCGGCCACCTTGTGCCAGGCGCCGCGCAGTGTGAGCAGGCCGTTGATCATGCCGCCCCAGGAGGGCATCCACAGCATCACGCTGAAGATCATGCCCAGGGTGGAGGCCCAACCCGGCAGGGCCGAGTAGTGCAGGTGGTGCGGCCCGGCCCAGATGTACATGAAGACCAGGGTCCAGAAGTGCAGGATGGACAGCTTGTAGCTGAACACCGGGCGCTCCGCGGCCTTGGGCAGGAAGTAATACATCATGCCCAGCATGGGCGTGGTCAGGAAGAAGGCCACGGCGTTGTGCCCGTACCACCACTGCATGAAGGCGTCCTGGACGCCGGCGTAGATCGAGTAGCTCTTGAGCGGTCCGGCGATCACCCACAGGTTGTTGAAGATGTGCAGGACGGCGATGGCGATGATCGTGGCGATGTAGAACCAGATGGCCACGTAGAGGTGCCGTTCGCGCCGCTTGGCGATGGTGCCGAAGAAGTTGATGGCGAAGACCACCCAGATCACCGCGATGGCGATGTCGATGGGCCACTCCAACTCGGCGTACTCGCGGCTTTGGGTGATGCCCAGGGGCAGGGTCAGCGCCGCGGAGACGATGATCGCCTGCCAGCCCCAGAAGTTGAGCTTGCCCAGCAGGTCGCTGAACATGCGGGCCTTCAGCAGACGCTGGGTCGAGTAGTAGACCCCCGCGAACATGCCGTTGCCCACGAAGGCGAAGATCACGGCGTTGGTGTGCAGCGGACGCAACCGGCCGAACGTGAGAAAGGGCAGGTCGAAGCTGAGGCTGGGCCAGATCAACTGCAGGGCGATGATCAGTCCCACCAGCATGCCCACCACGCCCCAGAGCAGCGTGGCCATCACAAACTTGCGGACGACGTCATCGTTGTACGAAAACTGTTCGATGCGTGCGCTCATGGCACCTCCCATGTCTCGGGCTGTTGGCTTGGTGACAAGCGGATTGCGAACGGCGATAGTTTAAGGAACAACAAGCCGTCGATGCATGGCCATTATCACCCGTTGGCTTGACTTAAGTCAAGCGAAGGGCGAAGTTGGCGCGGCACAAGAACTGGATTGGGAGCGAGTGTGGGAGTGGGTCTGCGCCTGGAGCCGTTGCACGCCTGCCGGCAGTGTCGGCTTTTTCCGGACAGCTGCTGGAGCGTGCTCGACGAGCGCGACCGCTCCCTGCTGGACGGCTATCGGGTGGAGTCCCTGCTCTGTGCCGGCCAGCCGCTCTTCCACGAGCGTCACCCGTGTCACGGCCTGCACTGCATCGAGTCCGGCCTGCTGGCCCTGCGCAAATCCGACGAGCACGGCAATTCGGTGATCCTGCGGCTGGCCCACCCGGGCGAGACCCTGGGCTTCCCGGCCTACTTCGGGCGGATGGACTACACGGCGGGGGCCGAGGCCCTGCGCGAAAGCCGGGTCTGCTTCTTCCCCACCCGGCTGGTGCAGGAAATCCTCAGCCGCAATCCGGCCCTGCGCGACGAATTCTCGCGCATGCTGGCCCAGGAACTCTACGACTACGGCGAGGCCCGCCTGCGCCTGGCCACCCGTACCCTGGAGTGGCGCCTGCAGGATCTCCTCCTGCAGCTGCTGCCCGGCTGCGGCAGCGTGGACGAGAGCGGCAACCAGGCCCGGCTGGAACTGCCCCTCGCGCGCCGGGACCTGGCCGCCATGCTGGGCGTCCGCCCGGAGACGGTGGCCCGGGCCGTGCGCCAGCTGGGCGAACAGGGCCTGGCCCAGTTCAACGGCCGCGAGATCCAGATCCCCGACCTGCGCCGGCTGCGGCGGGAAGTCCGCTGACACGTCTCCGGCGCCGGGCCTCTGGCGAGTCAGGCGCCCACGTCCATCCTTTCCCCAACCCTATTCGTCCTGCGCCATGAAGCCCTGTCGCCGCAGCGTGGCCAGGATGCGGCGGGAGGCTTCGTCGAAGTCCGGCTTGCGGTACTTGAGCCGGGTGTACACCTGGGCCAGGTTCTCGATGCCGTCCCGGCCCATCCGGGCCGCCAACTCGGGGAAGGCCAGGTAGCGCGCCCAGCCTTCAACGTCGCGGATCCGATAGGTCGCCTCGATCTCCTCGGCCGTGTACTCGCGGAAGCGCTCGTCGTGGCGCAGACCCGCCAACGGCAGACGCAGGCGCGGCGCCGGATCCTCCGCCGGCCAGCCCAGCACCACACTGGTCACGGGGACCACGCCCGGCGGCAGCCCGTAGAATCCGCAGAGTCCGTCCATGGCGTTCAGGGTCGTGCCCATGTAGCACGTGCCCAAGCCCAGGCTCTCGGCGGCCAGCACGGCGGTCTGGGCGGCCAGGAACACGTCGCCCGTGGCCACCAGGAAGCTGAGCAGGTTGTCGTAGCCGGGCTCGGCCCCGCGCTGCCGGCACCACTGGCTCATGCGGCGGAAATCGGCGCAGAAGGCCAGGACGACCGGCGCCTGCAGGATCATGTCCTGCCTGAGATGTAATTCCCAGAGCCCGCGCCGGCGCTCGGCATCTCGGGTCACGATCACCGACCAGGTCTGCATGTTGCCGCTGGAGGCCGCGCGCAGGCCAGCCTCCAGCACCTCGTCCAACAGCCCGTCGTCCAGCGGCTCAGGCCGATAGGCGCGGATCGACCGATGCGCCCAGATCTGCTCCAGCACCGGGTTCATGTCTCCGGCAGCGGCGTTCATCTCTCCTCCCGTCTGGCGAATGCAGGGTCTTCCCGGCGCTCCGGCAGCCGACACCCACCCCGGCCGCCGCGCCCGCCGGCCCGGGAAGCCAGGTGGGCCTCCCGGTGCCGGTTGGGCGCCGAACGGCTCAGCGCGCGGCGCGCGCCCGGCGGGCGCTCCGCCAGCGGTGCGCCGTCAGGTACAGCGTGGGCAGGACGATCAAGGTCAGCAGTGTGGACGTCACCAGTCCGCCCATCACCACCACGGCCAGCGGCCTTTGGATGTCCGCACCGGAGCCCGTGGCGTAGAGCATGGGCAGGTGGCCGATGAAACTGGTGAGCGCGGTCATCAGCAGTGGCCGGAAGCGCAGGTCGCAGCCGATGCGGACGGTCTCCTCAATGCTCTCGCCATCCGCCCGTAACTGGCGGAAGAAGGCCACCAGCACCACGCCGTTCTGCACGGCCACGCCGAGCAGCACGATGAAGGCCACGGCGGCGGAGACGGAGAGCGGCATGCGAAACAGCACCACCGCCAGAATCCCGCCCACCAGCGAGAAGGGCAGATTGAGCAACACCAGGAGCGAAGCCCCGATGGAGCCCAGCGCCAAGTAGAGCAGGACCAGGATCAACAGGAGCGCCACGGGGACTACCAGCGCCAGCTGGCGCATGGCGCGCTGCTGGTTCTCGAACTGGCCGCCGTACTCCAAATGATAGCCGGTGGGCAATGACTTCAGCAGCGGTTGCATGCGCTGCTGGACTTCGGCCACGAAGCTGCCCAGGTCACGGTCGCGCACGTTGGCCTCGGCCACCACACGACGCATGCCGTTCTCCCGGCTGACCTGGGTGGGAGTCTCCACCAACTCAAAAGTGGCCAGCTGTGCCAGGGGCACACGTTCGCCGCCCGGCGCCGCCACCAGCAGGCGCTCCAGTTCCGCCTGGGTGGTCCGGTTGGCCGCCGGATAGCGCAGCACCACAGCGATGCGCCGCTGCTCCTCGATCAGCGTGGTGGCCTGCCGTCCGGCCACGGCCAGCTCGATGGTGTCGTTGATGTCGGCCATGCTGATCCCGTGGCGCGCCGCCGCCGCGCGGTCGATCCGTACGTCCAACTGCAGCATGCCCGAGATCTGCTCCACCTTGACGTCGCTGGCCCCTTCCACCTGCTGCAGCACGGCCGCCGCCTTGTCCGCCAATTCCTTCAGTACATCCAGATCCGGTCCGAAGATCTTCACGGCCAGATCGCTTTTCACTCCGGAGATCAGTTCGTTCACGCGCAGGGCGATGGGTTGGGAGAACGAATAGCGCACACCTGGGATGCTCGCCAGGTCCGTCTGGATAGCCGCCACCAGCTCGGTCTTGTCCCGGCCAGTCTTCCACTTGCCGCGCGGCTTGAGCATGATGATCACGTCGGTCTGCTCCGGCCCCATCGGATCCTCGGAGATCTCCGCGCGGCCGGTCTTGCTCACCACGCACTCCACTTCCGGGTAGGCGGCCAGCCGCTTCTCGATGGCCGTCGCCACAGCCACGGAACCTTCCAGTGAGGCATTGGGCAGGCGCACCACGTTGATGGCGATGGCCCCCTCGTCCAGCGGCGGCATGAACTCGGTGCCGATGAACGGCACCAGCGCCAGGGAGGCCAGCAAGGCGCCGCCGGAGAGGCCCAGGGTCAGGCCCGGCCGCGCGATGGCCCGCGCCAGCAAACGCAGGTAGCCGGCGTGCAGGCGCTTGGTGAAGCCGAACTCACGCTCAGGGATTTTCTTCAGCAGCAAGTCCGCGAGGGCCGGAATAATGGTGAAGGCAACCACCAGCGAGACCAGCAGGGCGATGAGCATGGTGCTGGCCAGGGGCGCGAACATCTTGCCCTCGATGCCCTGCAGCGTGTAGAGCGGCACCAGGATGATGGCCACGATCAGCACGGAGAAGGCCACGGGCCGCGCCACTTCCGTCACGGCGCGCGCCACCACTTCCCGGATAGACGTCTCCGGCAGCGCTTCGGCCAAATGGCGTCTTACGTTCTCCACCACCACGATGGAGGCGTCCACCACCATGCCCACCGAGAAGGCCAGCCCGCCCAGGCTCATCAGGTTGGAACTCAGGCCCGCCCAGCCCATCACGATGAAACTGATCAGGAAGGTCAACGGCAGTGAGAGCAGCACGATCAGGGCCGTGCGGAACTCGGCCAGGAACAGGAAGAGTACCAGGATCACGAAGACGCCGCCCTCCAGCAGGGCGTTCTGCACCGTCCGGATGCAGGCCTGGATCAGCGTCGTGCGGTCGTAGAACACGTTCAGGCGCACGCCCGCGGGCAGCGTCTCCTGGATCCGGCCGATGCTCTCCTTGACCCGGCTGACCACGTCCTTGGCGTTGGCGCCCTTGAGCATGATGATCATGCCCGCCACCGCCTCGCCGTGGCCGTCCCGGGTCACCGCCCCCTGGCGCGACTCGGCACCGATCACCACCTCGGCGATGTCCTGCACGCGCACGGGCGAACCGTCCCGGGCGCGCAGCACCACGTTCTCCACGTCGCCGATTCCACCCAGCAGACCCACGCCGCGCAAGTAGACCTGCTCCCAACCCCGGGCCACCACGCCGCCGCCGGCGTTGGCGTTGTTCGCCTCAAGGGCGGTGGCCACTTCGTCCAGGGTCAGGCCGTAGGTGAGCAGCTTGTCCGGATCCACCAGCACCTGCACCTGGCGCACCAGGCCGCCGAAACTGTTGACCTCGTTGACGCCGGGAACAGGCTTGAGCAGCGGCGCCACCAGCCAGTCCTGGATCGTCCGCAGCTCCATGGCGCCCAGCGAGTCGCTTTCCAGCGTGTACTGGTAGATCTCGCCCAGTCCGGTGCTGATGGGACCCAGCTCGGGCTCCACGCCGGGGGGCAGCTGTTCGCGCGCCACGGCCAGCCGTTCGAAGACCTGCTGACGCGTCCAATAGGTGTCCACGCCGTCTTCAAAAATCACCACGACCTGCGAGAGGCCGGCCTTGGAGAGCGAGCGCACCTGGGTCACCCGGGGCAGGCCGCGCATCACCTGCTCGATGGGATAGCTGATCCGGTCCTCCACGTCCGTGGCGGCCAGACCGGGCGCTTGGCTCAGGATCATCACCTGGATGTTGGTGACGTCGGGAAAAGCGTCGATGGGCAGGTTGCGCCAAGCCACCAGCCCTGCCGCCGTCAACACGAGCGCCGCCAGCACCATCAGCAGACGGTGCTGCAGCAGCCAAAGATTGAGCTTCATCTTGTTCTCCTAGTCGGCGCAGCCGGCGCCCATTTTCGAGCGCAGCACGTCGGATTTCAGCAGGAAGACGCCGTCGGCCACCACGGTGGAGAGGTCGGTGGGCTGGACCAGTTCGACCCAGTCCGCCCAGGCGCGGCCCGTGACCACCGGGCGCCGCACGAAGTAGTCCGCGCCGTGGGGCACGAACACGAAGGACCGGCCCTCGTCCTCGCAAACCGCCGCGGCCGGCACGGCCTGGACGTTCTCGCTGCCCGGCAGGTAGACCTGCACCTGGGCGAACATGCCCGCCAGCAGGCGCTGGTCCTTGTTCTGCACCGCCACGCGCACTTTGGCCGTGCGGCTCGCCACGTCCATGGAGGGACTGATGAATTCGACGCTGCCCGTGAAGCTCTCTTGCGGCCAGGCCTTGACCGTGACGCGGGCCGGCCGGCGCGCGGGTTGCGGGCCGCTCAGCAATCCGGCGATGTCCCGCTCGTAGAGGTCGCACCAAACCCAGAGAACACGGTTGTCGCCCACCGTGACCAGGGATTCCTCCGGGTGCACGCTCTCGCCGGGCACGGCGTGCAAGGTCAGCACGGTGCCGTCCTCCGGCGCACGGACCAACACCCGCCCGGGGGGATCCTGGGCGCTGAGCCCCATCGAGGCCAACCGGCTTTGGGCCGTGTTCAGGCGGATCCGGGCGGATTCCTGCTCTTGTCGCGCCTGGAGGAACTCCTTCTCCGAGTTGATGCCCTGGTCGCGCAGCTCGCTGGCCCGCTCGAAGTCCCGCGTGGCCCGCGCCACCTGGGCCTCGGCCTCCAACTGGCGCTCCTGGGCCTCACCGGCCTCG